>JBBQPW010000201.1:0-4313 GCA_038216845.1 Gaiellales bacterium
GTCGTCCCAGGCCTGGTTCGTGAAGCAGTTCGGGCCGAACGTTAACGTCGGGAACATCCCGCCGGACGAGGTGATCCCGCTCGAGACGCTCAGGCTCGGCCTGCGCGGCGACACGCTGAAGGAGATCCTGGTCGGCGCCGACCAAGGAGCGCCGACATCGGGCTAGACAGCCTGCTCGCCGAGCCGTGTTGCACAGGCGCGGATCAGCGGCAGGATCTCTCGTCGCCGACGTACCGTGAGCCGTGACGTCGGGCCTGAAACGCCGACGCTGACGAGAACACCGCCCACCAGCGGCGCGACGGCAACGCCGATCGAGCTAAGTCCGTCCTCGAGCTCGTCGATCGCCTCCGCGTATCCTTGCCGCCGGATGCGCTGGATTTCGTTGCGGAGAGACGCGAGGGTCGTCAACGTCCTACGCGTGTAGCGCTTGAGCCGCACGTCCCGGAGCAGGACGTCGAGGTCGGCGTCGTCTAGAGCGGCGTAGACGAGCTTCCCTCCGACCGACGCGTGTAGTCCGATACTCCGGCCGACCCAGCTACCGACCCCGACGAGATTCCCCGCATCCACCTGGCTGATCACGTCGAGCGTGCCTGGTCGCCTGCTCGCCCCGAGCATCGCGGACTCCCCAGCCTCGGCTGCGAGCTGCTCGAGGTGTGGCTGTGCTTGCTGGATCAGGCTGCGATATGGGTCGGCGGCGCGACCCAGGCGGACGACCTCGTAGCCGAGGACCCAGCTCTCGCTGTCCGGCAGGTGCTCGGCGAGACCGGCATCGGCGAGGGTCGCGAGCAGCCGACCGGTGGTCGGCCGCGGAAGCTCTGTCTCGCGGGCAAGTGAGGCAGTCGTCGCTCCCTTCGGGTGCGCGGCGAGTGCATGGAGTAGCAGCACTGCGCGCTCGAGCGATTGGTTGCGAGGTAGACCCGGAGCGTGGCGCATCGTGATGGATCATATATTGACGTTAGACGGTCAATATGCGACCGTACACGGAATGCGGGTCGCAATCGTCGGAGGAGGCGTCGTCGGGCTCTGTTGTGCGTACGCGCTGCGCGAGCAGGGGATCGAGGTCGTGCTGTTCGAGGCAGGCGAGGTCGGTGGTGGGGCATCGCGTGGGAACACAGGCTGGGTCGTCCCGAGTCTCTCGACGCCGCTTGCAGCTCCCGGGATGCTCGCTACCGGGCTCCGCTCCGCACTCGACCCAAAGGGCGCGCTCATCATCAGGCCGGGTCTCGATCCAGGCTGGATCCGCTGGCTGTGGCAGTTCCGTCGCAGTTCGAGCAAAGAGCGGTTCTCTCGCGGAGTGCAGGCCTTGCTCGCGTTGAACGAGCGGACCTTCGAAGCGCTCGATGGGTACCGCACCGCGGGGGTGCGGTTCGAGATGCATTCGACCGGCATCCTTGTCGTCGGACGGGATCGTTCCGGCCTCGCGTGGTTCCAGACCCTCTTCGATGAGCTCGCTCGCCTGGGGTTGGGAGGTCGGCTCGAGGAACTTGACGGCGACGAGGCTCGCGCGTTAGAGCCGGCGCTCGGGACTGTGGTCGGGGCCGCGATGCACACGAGCGTCGACCGTTACGTACGACCTGAGTCGCTCACTGCCGGGCTTGCGGAATACCTCGTTGCCCGTGGCCTTACGCTCCGTACTCAGTCGGCGGTCGCCGAGATCCTGCCGGTCGGGGCAGGGTGGCGAGTCCGATCGGAGGCGGGGGACGAGGACATCGACGCGGTCGTGCTGGCAACGGGAGCCGCGGCGAACGCGCTCCTGCGCCCGTTCGGCTTCCGCGTGCCGGTCGTCGGGGCGAAGGGCTACTCGGTGACGCTCGGGGGGACTGGGACGCTGCCGTGGCACGCGCTCTACCTCAGCGAGGCGAAGCTCGGCTTGAGCCCGTTCGGCGACACACTCCGCATCGCGGGGCTCTTCGAGTTGCCGGCGCGGTCGGAGGGCGTCGATCCGGCACGCGTACGGCAGATCGTCGGCGACGCGCTGCCCTACCTCCGCGACTGGCGCCCCGCGCAGGAAGAGGCTGCGGGCGACCCGTGGGCGGGTCTCCGGCCGGCGACACCAGACAGCCTGCCGCTGATCGGGTCTGTGCCGCACCAACCCGGTCTGTACCTGGCTACAGGCCACGGCATGCTCGGCGTCACGCTCGCACCTGCGACAGGTCTTGCGATTGCCGAGCTGGTCGAATCCGGCGTGGTGCCGGAGTGGCTCGAACCCTTCCGGCCCGATCGGTCGATCTGATGCCGGCGACGTTCGTCAACGCGATGCCGCGCTACGAGATCCTCTCCGAGGACGCCATGGCCGTGCTCGAGCGAGGCTGGCGCCGGCTGATCTCCGAGATCGGCGTCCAGTTCGACCACCCGCACGCGCTCGAGCTCTTCGCAACCGCCGGCCAGGTTGTCGAGGACGACATCGTGCGACTCGACCCGGACTTCGTGCTGGAGCAGGTCGCGCTCGCGCCATCCGAGTTCGTGGTCTCGGCCCGAAATCCAGAACGGTCAGTTGAGATCGGCGGCGACCGGATGTGCTTCATGGCCGTTCAGGGACCGCCGTTCGTCCGCGAGGGTCCCGAGCGACGAGAGGGGACCCTCGCCGACCTCGAGCGGTTCATCCGTCTGTCGCAAGTGTTCGACGAGATTGACGTCCCTGGGAGTCTCTCCTGCGAGCCCGGCGATCTGCCGCTCGATTCGCGGCACCTCGACATGGTGCGCGCAGCGCTCGTGCTCTCCGACAAGCCGCTGATCGGGTCGCAGATCAGCCTCGACGCTGCGCACGACTCCCTCGGGCTGGCCCGGATCGTGCTCGGCGACGAGCTCGACCGCACGCCGTGTGTCTTCTCGAACATCAACGTCAACTCGCCGCTGCGCTACGACGGGCGGATGCTCGATGCGTTGTTCGTCTACGCCGCGGCGGGCCAGCCGATCCTGATCACCCCGTTCCTGCTGATGGGCGCGATGTCACCCGTGACGATTCCGGCCGCGCTCGTGCAACAGGTCACCGAGGCCCTCGCTGGCGTGGCCCTGGCGCAACTCGTACGGCCGGGCACGCCGGTCGTGTTCGGGTCGTTCCTCTCGCACACCGACATGCAGTCCGGCTCGCCCGGTTTCGGCGGTCCCGAGGCTGCGACCGGTCTCCTCTGCTCCGGACAGCTTGCGCGCCGTTTCGACCTGCCGTGGCGATCGGGCGGCGGCGGTCTCACCACGAGCCAGACGGTTGATGCGCAGGCAGCGTACGAGTCGCTCAACACGTTGCTGCCGGCGTTCCTCGCGGGCGCGAACATCATGGTTCACGCGGCAGGCTGGCTCGAGTCGGGTCTCGTCAGCTGCTACGAGAAGTACATCGTCGACATCGAGCTGCTTCGGATGCTTCGCCACGAGTTCACGCCTTTGGAGATTGACGAGGCGAGCCTGGCGTTCGGCGCACACGACGACGTGCGCCACGGCGGGCACTTCCTTGGCGCTGCCCACACACTCGAGCGCTTTCGGGACTGCTTCTACCGACCGCTGCTCTCCTCCACTGAGAATTTCGAGCGCTGGACCCGCAATGGCGCGCTCGACGCTGCCGCGCGGGCCTCGACCCACTGGCAGGAGGCGGTCGACCGGTACGAGGAGCCGCCGCTCGACGTCGGCATCCGCGCTGAGCTCGACGAGTACGTCACCCGGCGTCGTCGCGAACTTGGCGACTAGCGCTACGCCTCGGCTGAGAGGACCATGCCGGCGGCGACGGTGTTGTTCGTCGCTTCGTCGATCAGGATGAAGCTGCCGGTGGCGCGGTTCTCCGCATAGGCGTCGACGAGCAGCGGGCCGCTCAACCGGAGCACCACGGTTCCGATGTCGTTCAGTGTGAGCTCGTCCCGCGCCGGGTCGTTCTCGAGCTTCTCGACGTTGAGCACCGACGTGATCTCGTCGACGACTGCCCGCGCGGTTCGCGTCGTGTGCTTCACACCCACGCGTGCTCCTGGGCGGAGCGGCGTCTCGCTCATCCAGCAGACGGTTGCCTCGAGTCGTCGCGCGGCGATCGGCGGGCATGTCGGGTCGCAGAGGAGGTCGCCTCGGCCGACGTCGAGGGGGTCCTCGAGCCGGATTGTCACCGATCTCCCTGGAACTGCCGCCTCGAGCGGCCCGTCCGCGGTCTCGACCGCCGCGACGCGCGACCGCGCACCCGACGGCAGAACGAGCACCTCGTCGCCGGCACGCCAGATGCCGCCGGCGACCTGTCCGGCGTAGCCCCTGTAGTCGTGGTGCTCATCGGACATCGGCCGGATCACCCACTGCACCGGGAACCGCCGTTCGGCGAGGTTGCGGTCGGCGGCGATCTCGAC
>JBBQPW010000202.1:0-4279 GCA_038216845.1 Gaiellales bacterium
GCTAAAATGAGTGAATGAACGCGCTCCAGCTTGTCGCTGAGCCGCGCCGCCAGGAGATCCTTCGGCTCGTGTGGCGCGACGAAATGCCGGTGGGAGAGCTCGCGGACCGGCTCCAAGTCAGCTATGGCGGTGTCTCGCAACACCTCGCGCTGCTGCGGGAGGCCGGCTTCGTCACCGTCCGGCGCGACGGGAAGCGACGGTTCTACCGAGCCAACCAACAGCAGCTCGGCCCTCTTGCCCGGTTCCTCGAGTCCTTCTGGGAAGAGCAGCTCGACCGACTCGCGACGCTCGCTGAGGAACCGGAGGGCGCGTGAGCGACGTCATCGTCACCAGGTTGATTCAGGCGTCGCCTGCGACGGTCTTCTCGTTTTTCACCGACATCGAACGCTGGACGTCGTGGCAGGGTGTCGACGGCGAGATCGACGCGCGCCCGGGCGGCTCGCTCCGGATTCGCATGCCTGGCGGCGAGGTCGCGTCCGGCCGGTTCGTCGAAATCGTCGCCGATCGGCGGATCGTCTTCACCTGGGGCTGGGAAGGTGACGAGGCCCCGGTGCCGCCAGGTTCGACGACCGTCGTCGTCGAACTCGAGCCGAGCGAGGCGGGTACGATGCTGCGCCTTACCCACAGCTCGCTCGCGCCACCGCCGATTGCCGCCCATCACCGCGAAGGCTGGGAGCTGTATCTCGACCGTCTCCTCGCCCGTGCTCAGGGAGGCGATCCGGGGCCGGACGCCCGCCGACCGGAGATGGCCTAGATGAGTAGTTCCACGGCTTTGGCCGCTTTGTAGGGACCTACAGCAGTCGGGTCGAAGTCGGCGGTGCCTATTCGCGCCGTCGACCCATGGAGGGGGCCACGATGCTCGCCGACCTCGACCTGTTGCTGATTGCGGTGTTCTGCGCCGCGGACGATCTCCTGCCTGCGCGGCCCATAAACGCCAGGCGTAGCCTGACTGACGCGGAAGTCGTCACGCTCTGCGTTGCCCAGGCAGTCATGGGGATCTCTTCCGATGAGCGGTTCCTGCGGGTTGCGCGCAGACGTCTTGTCCACCTGTTTCCCCGGCTGCCCAACCGATCGGGCTTCTACAAACGCCGCGCCCGGCTCGCGGACACGCTGGAAGCGATGATCAGCCAGTTCGCGTCGGAAAGCCCAGGCTTTCACGACGATCTCGTGTTGATCGACTCGACCCCAGTCGAGTGCGCCCGCAGCATCGAAACGACCCGCCGCAGTCAGCTCGCGGACGCCGCCGACTACGGCTACTGCGCAAGCCATAGCCGCTACTTCTGGGGCTTCCGCCTCCACTGCCTGTTCGCGCTGGACGGCACACCACGGGCGCTCACGCTCACCTCGCCGAAGACGTCCGAACGCGACGTCTGCCTGCAACTGCTCGCCCGCCTGCAACGCGACAGACACCTCACCGTGGTCGCAGACAAAGGCTACGCCGGCCGCGAGTTCGAACAAGCCGCCGCCCGACTGCAGGCCACAATCGTCCGGCCGCGCCGCACAGACGAACCCGGCCGAGGGCCACACCTCGCGCCGATCCGGCAGCGAATCGAGTCGATCTTCCAGACCTGCAAAGACCTCCTCACCCTCGAACGACACGGCGCCCGCACCCTCCACGGCCTCAGAACCCGCATCGCAAGCCGCTTCCTCGCACTCGCCGCTGCCATCAACCTCAACCACCGACTCGGCCGACCACCGCGCACCCTTATCGACTACATCGCCTGAGCCCGTGGAACCACTCATCTAGTCCTCCGTATCATCCAGCCGTGATTCCCGAGGCTGACCTCGCGCAGACAGACGCAGGGCTTGTGGCCGCAAGCGTTGGTTGGTTCGTCATGAACGCGCGTGACGCGCGCTGGTTCGACGGCCCCGGCCGCGGAGACAGCCTGCCGCTGACCGGTTGCAACGAGCACGAAGCGGAGACGTTCTTTCCGATGCTCGGGATGTCGATCCGGGTTATCGAGCCGGGCGAGCCGAGCACGA
Source organism: Gaiellales bacterium (assembly GCA_038216845.1). GTDB lineage: Bacteria > Actinomycetota > Thermoleophilia > Gaiellales > Gaiellaceae > Gaiella. The sequence continues at coordinate 1,984 of JBBQPW010000202.1, forward strand.
TGTACCACTGGGAAACCGAGCAGGAGGACTTCCTCGTCCTGTCGGGCGAGGCGGTGCTGATCGTCGAAGGGGAGGAGCGTCCGCTGAGACAGTGGGATTTCGTCCACTGTCCGCCCGGGACGAACCACACGTTCGTCGGCGCGGGCGACGAGCCGTGTGTGCTCCTGTGCGCGAGCTCGCGTCAGTTCCAGAAAGACGGCCCCTGGGGCAAGTACACCGTCGACGAGATCGCACGCCGCCACGACGCGTGCGGGCCGGAGGAGACACAGGACACCGCCGTTGCATATGCGCGCGTCCCGCCCCGCCGACCGGCGCTCTATCGCGAGGGCCTGCTACCGGATTAGTCGCGGCGCTCTGGGTGCTCTATGAGCTCGATCCGGTAGTTGTCCGGATCGCGGACGAAACAGAGGAGCGAGCCGCCCTCGCGGATCGTGTACGGCGCGCGCTCCGGCTCGATGCCTTGCGCAGCCAGTCGCTCGAGCGTCGCCGCCATGTTCTCGACTGTCAGCGCGATGTGGCCGTACGCGGTGCCGAGCTCGTACGAGTCGACGCCGAAGTTGTACGTCAGCTCGAGCTCGGGAACCGGCTTGCCGGGGACGCCGAGGAAGTAGTTCATGGCCTCCTCGCGAATCGGCAGCTCGCGCCGCTTCTCCAGCCCGAGTGCTTCGTAGAACGCGACCGACCGCTCCGGTTCGGTGATGCGGTAGCACATGTGAGCGAGTTCCATGCGAGGAAGCCTACTGGGGCCGACCCGAAAGCTGCCGCACGATCAGCCTGTCTTGAGGGTCTTGATGTACGCAGCGAGTGCCTGTAGGTCGGCGTCGGAGATGATCCCGCCCCAGTGCGGCATGCTCACGATCGGCTGGCGGCCGAGGACGCTGCCGCTGCGGATGAAATCGGTGATCTTCTTGTCGGTGTTGAACTCCTTGAAGAAATCGGCTCCCGAGAGCGGTGGAATCGTCTTGTCCGGGGACTGCGGGTTCGGCACCCCGCCGAGGCCGTTCGGGCCGTGACAGTTGATGCATCCGTACTTGACATAGAGCGCCGCCCCCGCGACCTCTGCGCCCTGCCCCTGCGGGATTGCAACCGGCACGGCATCTTGCACCGCAGGGAGGCCGGCGTGGATGTAGGCGACGAGATCGTTGACCTGGCGCGAGGAGATCACATTGCCCCATACGGGCATGAACGGTTTGGCCGGGTTCGCCGCGACGCCCAACCCGTGGTTGATGATCGTCCGCAGTTGCGCCGCCGTGAGCTGGGCGGCCTGCTTGAGTGCGGGCACATCTGGCGAGACACCGCCTCGACCATCGAGGCCGTGGCACTGGGCGCACGCGAAATTGGTGAAGTCGTGTGCCCCCGCCGCTATCTGCGGATCGACGGTAGCCACAGCGGTCGTCTGCGACGTTATCGCCGCTGCGGGGCCTTTCGTCTCGCGACCGACGTAGAAACCGACCACGGCGAGCCCGGCCGCGAAGGTCAGCGCGGCGAGGAGTGTCACCGCCGCGAAAACTTCCGCGCTCCATCCCCGATGTTTCATCCCGGGGTTGTATCGCACCATGGGAGCCACGTGGTAATCGTGGAACTATGGACCGCGCCGTTCCGAGTTCTCAGCAAGGATTGGGGGCGTGACGCACTTCTTCACCCACCACGGCCTGCCTCTGCTGTTCCTCGTCGTGATGCTCGAGTCGTTCGGGATTCCGCTGCCCGGCGAGACGGCGCTGATCGCGTTCGGCGTGCTCGCCTCGGAGGGCCACTACTCGATCGTCACGGTGATAGTCGTTGCGTCCGCCGCGGCGATCATCGGCGACAACCTCGGCTACTGGCTGATCGGGAGGTGGGGTGGGCGCGCGCTCTTCCGCCGCTGGAAGTGGCTGAATGCCTATGCCGAACGGGTGCTGCCTCGAGCGGAACGGATCATGGAACGGCACGGCGGGAAGACCGTCTTCTTCGGACGGTTTGTCTCCGTGCTCCGCTACACCGTGGCGTGGATCGCCGGGCTTGCGCACATGAATCCGTGGAGGTTCCTCGCGTGGAACGCAGCCGGCGGCATCGCGTGGGCAACCGGCGTCGGGCTGATCGCGTACTACGCTGGCCACGCCGCGGCGGATGCGATCCAGCGATATGGGCTGTTTGCAGCCCTCGGCGTGATCGTGGCGGTAGTCGGGGTCTGGTTCGTCGTCCGCAAGGCCGAGCACCGCTTCGACAGCGACTAGCGCTCGTCAGCGAGACGGACGCGAAGCGGTCTCCGTAGCACACCCGAGCCGAGCGCGACGCCGATGAGGATCAGTACGAGGCC
>JBBQPW010000203.1:0-4233 GCA_038216845.1 Gaiellales bacterium
ACCCTGCGCATCCTGCTCGCGCCGGGTCTCTGGCTCCAGCGCCTGACCACACGCCAGCCGTCTCTCGACCAGATCGAAGTCTCGATCCGCGCGTTGCGCGAGGTGCTCGACCGTGAGGATCGCGGTCGCCTCGACACCGGCCGGCTCGAATCGTCGCGGGTCGAGATCATGGCGTAACGACGAGAAGGAGGAACCGCCGTGCCCAGGATTGTCCGGAAGGCCGAGGTCGCGTGGAAGGGCACGATCGCGCGCGGCAGCGGCATGGCCGTCGCCTCGAGTTCGAGCTCGTTCGCGCTGCCGTTCACGAACGCATCGCGGATCGGCGAGCCCGAGGGGAAGACGAGTCCCGAAGAGCTCCTCGCGGCCGCTCACGCCGGCTGCTTCTCGATGTCACTCGGGAGCGAGCTGGCGCGAGCCGGGACGCCTCCGGAGCATCTCGATGTCCGCTGCACGATCACGATGGACGAGGTCGAGGGCCGCGGTCATCAGATCGTCCATTCGGCGATCGAGGCGACCGGGGTCGTGCCCGATTGCGACGAGGCCGGTTTCGCGCAGGCCGGCGAAGCGGCCGATGCGGGTTGTCCTTTTTCGGCGCTCATCAAGGCGAGCGCCACCGTTTCGGTCAATGCCACCCTGGAGGGAATCTGATGGCGACTGATCGCACGGTCTCGGCAACCTGGAACGGGTCGCTCCTCGAAGGGGCAGGCACGATCCACCAGGCTGGTAGCGGTGCGTTCGGGCCGCTCGCCGTCAGCTGGGCGTCGCGTGCCGAGGAGCCGAACGGCGAGACGAGCCCGGAAGAGCTGATCGCCGCGGCGCATGCTGCGTGCTTCGCGATGGCGCTCTCGAGTGGTCTGGCAAAGGCCGGCACGCCCGCCGATCAACTCGACACGTCGGCAACGGTCACGTTCCAGCCGGGCGAGGGGATCGCTCGTATCGCGTTGACGGTGCGCGGCCGTGTCCCGGGAATCGACGCCGAGACATTCGCCGCCAAGGCCGCCGAGGCGAAGGTCGGGTGTCCCGTGTCGAAGGCGCTTGCCGGCGTCCCAGAGATCACGCTCGACGCCGCACTCGCCTGACCCTCTCGGTTCCGGGTTAGCATCGCTCCGTGGCCGGCATCACAGGACTCGTCGAAGATCTCGAACGCTCCTACCGCGAGCTGCAGGAGCGGCTGTCGGATCCAGCGGTCTACAACGACCATCGCGAAGCGGCGGACGTCGGGCGGCGGCTGAAGGAGCTCGAGACGCCGCACCGTCTGGCGCAAGAGTGGCTTGCGGCGCAGGAGGACCTCGCGGCTGCGCGCGGCGATGCTGATCTCCGCGAGCTCGTGGAGGAGTCGGAGGACCGCGTGGCGCAGATCGAGGAGGAGTTGAAACTCGCACTCGTCGAACGCGACCCGGCCGACTCGAAGGACGTGATCGTCGAGATCCGGCAGGGCGTGGGTGGTGACGAGGCAGCGCTCTGGGCTGGAGACATCTACCGAATGCTGACCCGCTATGCCGAGCGCCTCGGGTACAAGACCGAGCTCCTCTCGGCGAACGAGAGCGAGTCCGGCGGCTTCAAGGAGGTCGTGTTCGGGGTCAAGGGCGACGGTGCGTACTCGGTCTTCCGCTACGAGGGCGGCACGCATCGCGTCCAGCGGGTGCCGGAGACGGAGTCGCAGGGACGCACGCATACGTCGACGTCGACGGTCGCGGTGATGCCCGAGGTCGAGGAGGTAGAGATCGCGATCGAGGACAAGGATCTGAAGATCGATGTCTACCGCTCGACCGGGCCGGGTGGGCAAAGCGTCAACACGACCGACTCCGCGGTGCGCATCACCCACCTGCCGACCGGTCTCGTCGTCTCGATGCAGGACGAGAAATCGCAACTCCAGAACAAGACGAAGGCGATGCGCGTGCTGCGCGCGCGGCTGTACGACCTCGAGCACGACAAGCAACTCGCCGAAGTCGCCGCGCAGCGCAAGGCACAGGTCGGTACCGGCGAGCGCGCGGAGAAGATCCGCACGTACAACTACCCGGAGAACCGGGTCACCGACCACCGGATCAAGCTCACAGCGCACCGGCTCGACCAGGTTCTGCAGGGCGATCTCGGCGAGTTCACCGAGTCGCTGCAGGCCGAGGTACGGCGTCTCGCGCTCGAGAGCTGAGACGTGACGACCGAGAACGGCATCACCGTGGGCGAGGTGCTTCGCCGCTCGACGGATCATCTGACGGCGAAGGGGTCTGAGACGCCGCGGCTCGATGCCGAGCTGCTGCTCGCACACGCCATGGGGTTGTCGCGGATCGATCTCTACATGGCCTTCGAGCGGCCGTTGGCCGGTGCAGAGCTGGACACTGCACGGGCGCTCGTAACGCGTCGTGCCGGCCGCGAGCCGGTGCAGCACATCCTCGGCGAGTGGGGCTTCCGGCGTCTGACGCTCAAGGTTGATGGACGCGCATTGATTCCCCGACCCGAGACGGAGGTTGTAGTGGAGCGTTGTCTGGCGCTGCTCGCCGGGCGGGAGCAGCCGGCGGTTCTCGACGTCGGGACCGGGACGGGGGCGATCGCGTTCGCGATTGCCGATGAGCATCCCGGCGCCCGCGTCACGGGGATCGACGTCTCGCTGGACGCTTTGGCGCTCGCACAGGAGAACGTCGAGCGGACCGGCCTCGACGTCGTGCTCGCCGAGCATGACTTCCGAGCTGGTCTCCTGCCGGGCCCGTGGGATCTCGTCGTCTCGAACCCGCCGTACATCGCGGCCGTCGACCGGCTGACACTTGCTCCGGAGGTTGTCGACTGGGATCCGCACGTCGCCCTGTTCGCCGATGACGCTGTCGCTGCGGTTGCGCGAGGCGCAGTCTCCGTGCTCGCTGCGGGCGGGTGTCTGGTGCTGGAGGTGGGCGACGGCCAGGCGACGGAGGTCGTCGGGTTCCTGCAGGAGCTGGGATTCCACGGCACACGGATCAGTCCCGACCTGGCGGGAAGGGAGCGGGTCGTAGAGGGCATGCTTTGACGGGTACCGCGGCGGTCGAAGCGATTCGCGCGGGCCGTGTCGTCGTGCTGCCGACCGACACCGTCTACGGGCTCGTCGCCGATGCGCACGGACCCGCCGGTCGGGATGCGCTCTACGCGTTGAAGGGGCGTGACGCGAGACAACCGTCGGCGCTCGTCGCGTCGTCGGTCGCGGAGCTGCTTTCGCACGTGCCGGAGCTCGCTGTCGACATAGTGCGGGCGTTGCTGCCAGGCCCGTTCACGCTCGTTCTTCCGAACCCGGCGCAACGGTTTGCCTGGCTCTGCGGGGACGATCCGTCCGCTCTCGGCGTGCGCGTGCCAGCGTTCGACGGTCCGGGAAAGGCTGTGCTCAACGAGGTCGGCGTGGTCGTGGCGACGAGCGCGAACCTGCCGGGCGGGAGCGAGCCCCGGCGACTCGACGATGTCCCGGCCGCGCTGCGGTTGGCCGCCGCCGCGGTTGTCGAAGGCGGTGAGCTGCCGGGGATTCCGTCGACGGTTCTCGATCTCACGGGCGCCGCGCCACGCGTCATCCGAGACGGTGCCGGCGATGCAGCTGCCGCGCTCGCGATCGTTTCGCGACTGCTGCGCTGATGCGCTTGCGACGGCGTCCCGAGCGTTGTATATTCGCGATATATCAGTTGTGCCGATACTGCGACTCCACCAACCAGAGGCCGCCAACGCGCGTTCGCTCAGCGATCAGGCGTACTTTCGCCTCCGCGATCTGATCGTCTCGTTGGAGCTCGAGCCGGGCTCGCTGGTACGCGAGCCGGAGTTGATGGAGAAACTCGGCCTTGGGCGCACGCCGGTACGCGAAGCGCTTCGTCGGCTTGCGCAGGAGCGCCTCGTGGACGTGTATCCGCACCAGGGGATCTTCGTCTCTCGCGTGGATGTCGGCGATCTTGCGGCATTGTCGGAGGTGCGCGGCTCCCTCGAGGCTTTCGCGGGCCGGCTTGCCGCAGAGCGTGCAACGTCCGCCGAGCGCGAAGAGGCCGCAGCCCTGCTCGACAAGCTCGAGCACGCAGCCGACGAGCACGACGAGCGCACGCTGATCGAGCTCGACCAGCGCATCCACCGCCACGTCTACCGCTGTGCGCACAACCCATTCCTCGAGGCGACGCTGAACGAGTACTACGTGCTCACGCTGCGAATCTGGTTCGTCGCGCTGGCACGCGTGAGCCTCGTCGACGCCGTGCAGGAGCATCGATCGCTGCTCGAGGCGATCCGCGACGGCGACGCAAG
>JBBQPW010000204.1:0-4165 GCA_038216845.1 Gaiellales bacterium
GGCGACCGCGCCTCCGAGTGTCTTGGCGAGCGCTTCGCAGAGCGAGAAGTTCTCGGCCCGTCCAAGGCCGCGACCGCCGGCGACAATCACATCGGCGTCCTCGATCGACGGCCCTGACGACTCTTCATGCGTCCGATCGACAAGCTGCGCCTGCGACGAGAAGTCCTGGAAGGCGGCCTCGAACCCGACCACGTCGGCCGCTCCCGCCGGCTCGCCCGGCTCGAAAGCGCCAGCACGGACAAGGCCGATTCGGGGAGTTCCTTTCCAGGCCACGTCCACGACGACCGTGTCTCCGAGCGCGGGTCGGGTACCCACGAGATCGCCATCCTCGAGCCGCAGGTCGGTGAGGTCCCAGTTGAGGCCCGCACCGAGTCGTGCGGCGAGGCCCGCTGCGATGTCGGCGGCGAGAACGGACGCTCCGAACAGCACCGTCTCGGCGCCGGTCTGACCGACAAGGGCTGCGAACGCGTCGATCCGCGGTTGGGGGAGCGGCGCAGCAAGCGCAGGGTCGTCGCACGCGTAGACAGGCACGCCATACGTCGCGGCCACGTGTGCCACTTCGTCACCCGCCCCGAGCACGACACCCGCAACATCGGCTGCGCCGAGGGTGAGCGCCTTGGCGAGTACCCCGAGCGCGCCCTTCTGCAACTCGCCGTCGTGGTGCTCGAGGAAGACAAGCGTCGGCGCCATCAGACGAGCTTTCTTTCGGCGAGATAGGCGACGATCTGCTCCGCTGCGGTGCCGTCGTCCTCGATTCGCACGCGACCGGCCTTCGGCGCCGGCGGCGCGACCGCGACCACGCGAGTCCGCGAGCCCGCCTCGCCACTCTCATCCGCGCCGATTCCGAGATCGGCGAGCGAGAGGACATCCTGCGGCTTCGACTTCGCGCCCATGATCCCCTTGAGCGACGGGTAGCGTGGCTCGTTGATCGCGTCGGAAACGGCGACGACGGCCGGCAGCGGAGTGGTGATCGTGTCGTAGCCGAACTCCGTCTGCCGCTTTCCGGTCACCGACTGCGCATCGACCGTCAATGCGGCGACCTGCGAGATGAGCGGGCGGCGCAGGCGATCGGCCACAGCCGCCCAGAGGACCGCTCCGTCACCGTCGCTCGACGCTTGGCCGAAGAGCGTGAGGTCGGGCGCTTCCCGCTCCAGCACTTTCGCGAGCGCAGCGCTCGTGGGGAGAAGATCGGAGCCCGCAGCGGCGTCGTCTGTGACGAGAATCGAGCGGTCGACGCCCATGGCCAGAGCCTTTCGCAGAGAGTCGGCCGCCTTCGCCGGCCCGAGGGTCACCGCGACAACCTCGCCGCCGTGAGCATCCTTGATGCGGAGTGCCTCCTCGATCGCGTTCAGGTCGGTGGCGTTGAGCGCCCCTTCGCCCGAGCGGTCGAGCCGGAACGAGGTCGGGTCGAGGCGCTTCTGCGCCGTCGCATCGGGCACATGCTTCACGCAGACGGCGATCTTCACGGGCGAGACTCTAACGACCGTGGTTCGAGGCCCGGCCGAAGAACCGGGTCCTCCTCGGTCGGTGCTTCTCCCGCGCCGTCGGCTACCGAACCCCCGACGACTGTCACGTGACAGGCGAGCGGACCACTCTGTGCCAACTTCGTGCCGAATCGTGCCAAGCCATGGTGTGTGCCGTCTGCGCTCGCTATCTTCGTTGTCAATGCCGCGAACAAGGCGCATCGGTGGAGAGAGTCGGACATACCACGTCGGAACCCGTGGGAACAACCGGGGTGACATCTACCTCGATGCGAGCGATCGGCTCTCGTTCACGCTCCTGATGGCAAAGGTTGTCCGGGAGTACGACTGGGCGCTACAGGCGTACTGTCTGATGGGTCACCATTATCACCTGCTCGTGCATGCGGACCTCGACGATCTTTCGACGGGCATGCGAGTCTTGAACGGTGCGTACGCCAAGGCGTTCAACAGGCGTCACCGTCGGACTGGACACCTCTTCGGTGAAAGGTTCTGGTCTGATCCGATCGACCGCGACGAGCATCTGCTCGAATGCAGTCGGTACATCGCGAACAATCCCGTGCGATCGGGATTCTGCGGGAGCCCGGAGGCGTGGCGGTGGGGAAGCTATCGCGCGCTTGCCGGCTTCGAGCCAGCGCCCTCGTACCTCGAGACGGATGCAACGTTGTGTCTGTTCGGAGCGGAGTCAGGAGCCGCGATACACGGCTTCCGCTCGTTCGTAGCGGATCGCTAGCAGCGGGCGTGGCGAGTGAATTGCGTGACGAATCCATGTGCAACTGGACTGTTCGCCTGTCACGTGACAGTCGACGGGTTGGTCAGCCGACCGCATGGGCCGCCTGACGGTCGACCGACGTCGGATGGCTCAGACGGCGATGGCGCCGCGCAGGAAGTCGACGATCGCCGACGTCGGAGCCCCCGGCGTGAAGACCTCTGCGACGCCCTGCGCGCGCAGAGCGTCCGCATCCTCCGCGGGAATCGTGCCGCCGACGACCACGAGCACGTCCTCGACACCGTTCGCACGCAACCCGTCGAGGATTCGCGGCACGAGCGTCATGTGAGCGCCTGACAGAACCGACACACCGACGGCATCAGCGTCCTCCTGGATTGCCGTCTCGACGATCTGCTCGGGCGTCTGATGAAGCCCCGTGTAGATCACCTCCATGCCGGCGTCGCGCAGCGCACGCGCGATGATCTTGGCCCCGCGATCGTGCCCGTCGAGACCGGGTTTCGCGATAACCACTCTGATCGGCCGCACGAATCGCCAGTATACGGCGGTGCGCGTGACCGTCATCGGCTGCTCACCCGCCTGGCCCGACCCGGGCGGTGCCCACTCCGGCTACCTTGTCGACGACCCGGCGACCGGCAACACGACCGGGCTCCTGCTCGATTGCGGCCCGGGCGTCCTCGCGCGTCTGCGAGAGCGCGACGGCTGGCCGCACGTCGACGCGGTCGTCATCACGCACTTCCACCTCGACCACTGGGGCGACCTCGTCCCCTGGGTCTGGGGAACGTTCTACGGGCTCGGCCGGCGTGAAGCGCATCCGGAGCTCTGGCTTCCACCGGGCGGCAGCGCGTTCCTCGCGGAGATCGGGATGCACCTCGGTTTTCCCGACATGTTCGAGCGCGCCTTCCGCCTGCGCGAGTACGCCGAACACACGCCGTTCGAGGCGGGCGGTTTCGAGGTGTCCGCACTCCGGCTGCCGCACTACCGCCTGGAGACGTACGGGCTCCGGGTGCGCAACACCGCAACCGTTCTCGCCTACTCAGGAGACAGCGGACCGGACGACCGATTGACAGCTCTCGCCCAAGACGCCGACCTGTTCCTCTGCGAGGCGACCCTGCTACGTGGCATCGACGATGGTGAGCCGCGCGGCCACCTCTCGGCAGACGAAGCGCTCAGAGCAGCGGCCGAGGCCGGCGCACGCAGAACGGTTCTCATCCACCGGCCGGCTGAGCTCGCGACACCGGACGACATCGAGCGCGCCCACGACGGCCTCGTTCTGGAGCTCTAGCCGGAAAGCGCTACTGGATGACGGGAACTGGCGGGTGGTACCGCGGCGACCAGTAGTTGACGACCCAGTGCGCCGCCTTGCCCGTCCCAAGCTTCTTGAACGCGATGTAGAACGTGAGCCGGCGCGTGCCCGGGTTTCCGGCCTTCGGGTTGAGACCGACTTCGAGCCCGACCTGCGTCGGGTGCGAGTAGTCGATCGTGTACTGGACGTGCTGGACGTCCGCCGTCGGGTACGGAATAACGGGGATGTCCCCCTTCGAGAACTGCGCCTTGGTCAGGTTGCCGCGGAGGTCAGGACCGACGATCTCGTACGCCTGAGCGAGATTCTTGCGAGCGACTGCCGTCGCTATGAACTTCCTCATCAGCGGCGCGATGGCCGGGTCGAGCGGGACCGTGGACTCGGGCTTGACGACCGACGCGGCTTGGTTACTCAGCTTGTCCGGCAGCGGGTGACCCGTGTTCCGCAGGAACACGACGGCGAACACCACGGCGCCGATGGCGAAAACCGAGATACCGGCGATCCACGCGCGCCTCTGCGCGCGAGGCGAATCCATGAGCCGCTCGCGCGACGAAGAAGGCTTGGTTGTCGCTTGGGTGGCCACGGGTGGATGGTAGCTACCGACTCGAGGAGAGCCGTCCGCTGCTGATTGAGACGGTGCGCCCCGTGGAAAGTTGG
>JBBQPW010000205.1:0-4144 GCA_038216845.1 Gaiellales bacterium
GCCGTGATCGAAGACGTCTGCCAGGCTGCCGGCGCAACGTTCCGCGGCCGTCGGCTCGGCACCTTCGGCGGGGCGGGCGCGTTCAGCCTCCAGTTCAACAAGATCATCACGACCGGTGAGGGTGGCGTTCTGATCACCGACCGCGACGACATCTACGACATGGCGATCGACGTCCATGACTGCGCCGGCTCCGTGCGCCGCGGGATCGGGCTGCCGCAGTTCCCGGGCTACAACTTCCGTGCTTCCGAGCTGCAGGGCGCTGTCGCCCGTATCCAGCTCGGCCGGCTCGACGGACTTCTCGAGCGGATGCGCGCGAACCAGACCTGGCTCGCCGAGCGCGTGGCGGAGCTTCCCGGGCTCAGCTTGCGACGCGGTACGGACAGCGGTGGCGACGCCGGAATCTGCCTTATCGCGCTCGCCGACACGCAGGCCCTTGCTGCCGATGCTGTCGACGCACTGAAGGCAGAAGGCGTCGGCGCCATGTGCGTGTACTCGCCCGACGTCGTCGATCTCCACATCTATCCGTACTGGAAGCCCGTGCTCGATGCCATCGCCCGCGCCGGGAATCCCGCGCCGGACTGCCCGCGCACGCTCGATCTGGTGGGCCGCGCGATCCACATCGATCTGTCGCCGCTCTGCGACGAGCAGGATCTCGAGGAGCTCGCGCTCGCCTTCACGAAGATCGCCCACGGGGTACTCGCTTGAAGGTGAGAATCGGCGTCGTCGGCGGCGGCCTGGTCGCCCAGGCGATGCACATCCCTTATCTCTCTGCGCACCGCCAGCGGTTCGAGCTCTCGGCGCTCGCCGAGCCGAGCCGGACGGTGCGCGACGCGCTCGGCGCTCGGTACGGCATCCCGGGGCTGCACGGCGATTATCGCTCGCTCCTCGATGCCGGCGGGCTGGACGCCGTACTTATCTCGTCGCCCGCCGGAACACACGCCGAGATGGCGATCGCCGCGCTGGACGCCGGACTGCACGTCTTCGTCGAGAAGCCGATGTGCATCACACTCGCCGACGCCGACGCGATCATCGCCGCGCGCGACCGAGTCGGACGGGTCGTCCAGGTCGGGACGATGAAGCGTCACGATCCAGCGTACGAGCAGCTGCTCGCGGACCTTCCCGAGACGGCGGCCGACCTCCGCTACATCAGCGTCGTCGTCAACGACCCCGAGTTCGCACCGTATTTCGGCGACGAGATCGTCCACGGCGCGGACGTCCCGCAGGATCTGATCGACGAGACACGCCGCGGCGAGGCCGAGCAGGTCGAAGCGGCCGTCGGGTCGGGTCACCCGGATGTCGTGCGCGCGTTCTCGGAGAGCTTCCTCGGCAGCCTGCTCCACGACCTGAACGCCGTCCACGGGCTGCTCGAGCGGATGGGCGAGCCGCTCCCCGGCAAGGTCGTGGCGGGCGACTGGTGGAATGAGGGCCGGGCGGTTTCCGGGTCGGTGCGGCTCGCGAACGGTTCCCGCTGGGACGGCGCGTGGATCCAGGTGCTCGACACGTACGAGTACAAGGAGACGATCACGCTGATCTTCGACGAGTCGGTGCGGATCCTGGATTTCCCGTCGCCCTGGCTCAAGCAGTACCCGACCGTCTACCGGCGCAGCCAGGCCGCCGGTCAGCAGAACGACGTGCGGATCTTCGGGTCGTACGACGAGGCGTTCTCGCGCGAGCTCGTCCATTTCCACAGCTGCGTGGTCGACGGGACGCCGTGCCGCACGCCGCCGGAGCAGGCGCGCATCGACATCGACGTGCTGACGCAGATGTTCCTCGCGTCGTCCCCATGACGCGCACGGCAATCGTCGGCACCGGGTTCATCGCCCGCGTGCATGCCGTCGCGCTGCGTGCGATCGGGGTCGAGGTCGCCGCTGTTTGCGGGCGCACGCTCGCCGGCGCGGAGGCGTTCGGCGTAGGACGACCGTACGACGACCTCGGGGCACTGCTAGACGCGGAGCAGATCGACGCCCTCCACGTCTGCACCCCGAACGACGGGCACGCGAAGCAGGCCCTCGCGGCGCTCGAACGCGGAATCCACGTCGTCTGCGAGAAGCCGCTCACCGTCACCACCGCCGAGAGCGCCGTGCTCGTTGCGGCCACGGCCGAGCGAGGGCTCGTGGGCGCGACCTGCTACCACGTGCGCGGCTACCCGCTCGTCGAGCAGATGCGGGTCGACACAGCCTCGGGAACCATCGGAGAGGTCACGTTCGTCCACGGCCGCTACGTCTGCGACGACGCGCTCTTCCCCGCCTCCGGCTGGCGCGTCGACCCGGCTCGCTCCGGGCCCTCGTACGTCGTCGGCGATCTCGGCACGCACTGGCTCGACCTCGCCGAGCACGTCACCGGCCTTCACATCACGGCCGTCGCCGCCGACTTCCGCTCGTTCTCCGGCGGCCCGCTCGAGGACTACGCGACACTGCTGCTCCGCTTCGGCGACGACGTGTCGGGCTCGCTCGTGCTCTCGGCCGGAGTCGCGGGCCGCAAGAACCAGCTCCTGTTCGAGTGCGAGGGAACAGCCGGCGGCTTCACCTGGGATCAGGAGGAGCCCACCACGCTGCTCGTTCGTGGCGTCGGTGTGGCACCGCGCCTCGTCGTCAAGGACCCGGCGACAAACGCGCCCTCGGCCCGGAGGTTGTCGCGCTACCCGGCCGGTCACGGCGAGGGCTACGGCGGTGCCGTCCAGAACCTCTTCCGGAACATCTACGGCGCGATCGCAGGCGAGCCGCATGATCCTTTCCCGACGTTCGCGGACGGTCATCGCGGCGTCGCCTTGGTCGAGGCTGCAGTGGCAAGCGCGCAGACCGACGGCGCCTGGGTCGCGTAATATCAAAATCGCAAACCTCCTCATCTTTCCGCCCGAAGTACACATGAACCGCGTTACTGGCATAGGTGGCATCTTCTTCAAAGCCAAAGACCCGAAGGCGATGCAGGCTTGGTACAAGCGACACCTCGGTATCGATGTGCAAGACTGGGGAGGCGCCGCCTTCCGCTGGACTGACGCAGATGGCAAGCCTGTGGGCGGAACAACCGCCTGGTCTATCGGATCTGCCGAGGGTGACTCTTTTGCACCAAGCACGGCTTCATTCATGGTGAACTACCGAGTAGCCGATGTCCGCACGCTGCTCAAGGCCCTTAAGGAAGAGGGCTGCAATGTATTGGACAAGTTCGACGACTCGGAATACGGGAAGTTCGGCTGGGTCATTGACCCAGAAGGCAACAAGGTCGAGCTGTGGGAACCGCCTGCTGGACAGTAGAGCGTTCACCGTGGCTTGTGCTCGTCTTCTTGCCTGTGTTCGGATGAAGATTGTTCGGAGCTCCTGAGACAGCTTGCCCATCCCACCACGGACAACTCCTGCACGTCAGTCAAGGCCGCCTTCTTGCTCCCACGGGGCCAGGCATAGGCAGTATTGGAGGCCGACCAACAGACCACCGTCAGGGCCGAAAAGAAGGCCACTCCAGCCCATTCTTTCCAGACAATGCAGAGAACAATCGTGCTCACAAGTGTGAGGGTTAGAAAGAAGGACTGCTCGGCCCGTCTGGAGGTCTCGCTCCTGGTGTACGCCTTTCTCGATTCCCAAATCGGCCTAAGCAATTCTCATCGCCTTCTGCGGCACGTCTATGTGCTCGTGACGCGGCGGGCCCGCACCGCCAGCCGCACCCTCCGCGCGGCGCCAGGCAGCACGAACGCGAGCGCGATCAGGATCAGGGACGCAGCGAGCAGCAGCGTCGCGAGCGCGTTCACCTCCGGCGTAATCCCGAACTTTACCTGGGTGTAGATATAGAGCGGCAGCGTGTTCGAGCCGCCGATGAGGAACAGCGTGATGATGAACTCGTCGAGCGAGAGGGTGAACGCGAACAGGGCACCCGCGAAGACGGCGGGCGCGATCAGCGGCAGAACGACGTAGCGGAGACGGTTGAACGTGTTCGCGCCGAGGTCGCTCGCCGCGCGCTCGAGGGACTGATCGAAGCCCTGGAGCCGCGCCGCGACGATCAACAAGACGAATGGAGTGGTGTAGACGCTCTGCCCGACGATCGCGGTCCACACCGAGAGCTGCAGGTGGAAGACGTTCGTGAGGAAGACGAGGAGGCTCACACCGATCAGCAGTCCCGGGATCATGATCGGCAGTGTCATGCCAACGCGGACACC
>JBBQPW010000206.1:0-4126 GCA_038216845.1 Gaiellales bacterium
CGATCCGCGAGGCCCAGCCCACGATGGCTCCCGGCGACGGCGACTACGAAACCCGGGAGGGTTACGGGGCGACCAAGGTCGCGGCCGAGCAGGTTCTGCTCGACAGCGGCCTGTCCGTCACCGTCCTCCGGCCGTCCAAGATCCACGGTGCGGGCGCCGCGATGCCGCGTGACTGGGTCGTCGTCAAGCGTGTGCTCGATCGGCGGTCGGCGGTGTTCCTCGCGCGCCGAGGAAGCGGTGTCGACCACCCGACGGCCGCAGCCAACATCGCCGCGCTCATCGAGGCGGTCGCGCTGCGGCCGGGCCGGCGGATCCTAAACAGCGCCGACCCCGACGCGCCGAGCGGGTTGGAGATCGCGCGCGCGATCGCGAAGCTGCTCGGCCACACCTGGGACGAGGTGCTGCTCGACGACGACGCCGACGAGACGCTGGGCCGGCATCCATGGGACACGGCGCACCCGATCGTGCTCGACATGAGTGCAGCGACCGCGCTCGGCTACACGCCGATCGGCGACTACGCCACGACGGTTGCCGAAGAGATCGAGTGGCTCGTCGCCGCCGCGGGCGGTGGTGACGGCGCGGAGAAGCTACCTCCCTCGGATGATCCGTACTTTGCGCCGCTATTCGACTACGCGGGCGAGGATCGGTATCTAGCAGGCGGATAGCAATCCGGCGGCCGCTGTGTGCTAAGAGCGATTCCACAGGATTCGTCCAGGAGCTTCAAAGATGCGGCGGGCACCGTGGTGGAAAGCGCTCCTACCGGAGCGCCAAACCGAAGGAGACAGTCATGTCCAGCACGACCAACAGGGCCGCCGCTCTGGCCGCCATCGTCGTAGGACTTGGAGCCGGGAGCTACGGGATTGCTTCGGCAGCCTCGGGCTCAGGCTCCACGAGCACGGCCGCAAGCACGACGCCGACGGCCGCAGCCGCCCTGTCCGTATCACGCAGTACGGGCGCAACACGCAGTGCGACCGCATCAACCCCGTGGGGGCATCAGCGCAGCGACGAGAAGCTGCTGACGGGTGACGCACTCGCGAAGGTGCAAGCGATCGCCAAGTCGAACGTCCCCGGTGGAAACGATCGTCCGGGTCGAAACCGACGCCGACGGGGTCGCGACCTGCGAAGCCCACATGACCAAAGCCGACGGCTCGCCGATCACGGTCTACGTCGACAGCAACTTCCAGTACGTCAGCACCAAGTAGACCGCCTATCGACGGCGCAGGGTGGCCGGCCCGCAACAGCGGCCGGCCACACCGCCTCGGATGCTCAGTTCGGGGATGTCACCGCAATCACGACGAGAAGTCGATGCGCATCACGGCCCGCCGGAGCGTCGGCCGAGTGACTTCTGCGAACCCGGCGGCGGCGAAGATGCTGCGGCTGCCGACGTGTAACTCGCCGAAGAGCACATCCTTGCTCGGCTGCGGGATCATCGAGTAACCCTCGAGGGCCGCAGCGCCTCGTTGCTGCGCGAAGTCGACCGCGGCGCGAGCGAGCGCATAGCTGATGCCTTTGCGTCGGAAGCCAGCGCGTATCGCAATGCAGGTCACCGCCCAGACACTGTCATCGGCTTTGTCCTCGACCCTGTCCTTCCACGGGGTCGTTCCGAGCCGGACGTAGGCGGTGCGGGGTTCGAGAGCGCACCAGCCCACCGGCTCGCCCCCGAGGTACGCGACCAGGCCGCTTGTATGGCTGGCCCGCGGATTGCCGCACTGCGTCTGCTCTCGGAGCCGCCGCGCACGCTCCGCGGCCGGAACGGCTTCAGCGTCCCAATCGCGTCCGCGGATCTTAAACCGTTGGCACCAGCAGCCCGTGGTGCGGTAGCCACGCCCGCCAAGGACGGCCCGGAGGTCGTCCCAGCTCGCTTCGTTGGCAGGGACGACCGTGACCTCCGGTGCTCTCATCGCCACCTGCAATTGTGAAGACGGTACTCGACCCAGACTGAGGGGCACGAGAGCTGGATGCCCCACGTGTTCGAGAATGAATGTCGTTGAGGGGCGAGTAGGGTTCGCCGGATGAAGATCTTCAACCTCTATGGCGACGACTGGGGCGAGACGAGAGATCGCGACGGTTGGCGTATCAAGGAAGCATTGTCGGCCACCACCTCGGCGCGGGCAGACTGGCGCGAGCATGTCCGAGGTCGAACCCGGTAACAAGCTGTGGCCATATCGCACGCATTACGCGAACGAGGAGTGGGTGATCGTGCTACGCGGCGAGCCGACGCTCCGCAACGCCCGAAGGTGAGCACGTGTTGAAGGAGGGTGACGTCGTCTGCTTCCCGCGCGGCGAGTTCCAGCTCCCCAATGGACATTGCCCGAAGTTACCCGAGCATCCCTCCCGTCACACCAAGTCAGAGACCTCCCAGGTGCGCGAGTGTGGCCTCGCGCGAGCGGGACTTTAGAGCGGGCGCTTCTTGTCCGTCTTGCGCCGGTGGCCCAGCCGATGCGTCAGCTCTCCGAGCGCGATCACGCCGATGAAGACGAGACCGACGACGAGCATCGAGAGCACGACGCTCCGGCCTTCCGACGCGGCATCCGCGAGAAGCGAGAGGGCAGCGACCACGGCGCGACTCTATCCCACCCGCCGGCCCACGTGCAGGTCGTGCGCGACACGTGCGCGCTCGACCGCGTCGTCTCCGACCACTGCGCGCGCGACATGCTCGAGCGCGGAGGGATCGCGGAACTGGCGTAGCCGCACGCGCGCTGCGTCGAGCGTGCCCGCGCCGAGCGACGCGGCCGTCGCAGCCCACACCGCCCAGTCGCCTTCCGTCCCCTCCGCGCGGGCCTGTGCGCACAGCGAAATCAGCTCCGCGAGGTCGTTGACCGCCTCGACGGAGCCGGTCGCAGCAATGCGGACGAGACCATGGGCGTACAGGTAGTCGCCGAGCAGTAGCGCCGTGTCGGCGTCCGCAGGCGCAAACAGTCGCGGGCGGCCGTAGTGCAGGAGGTAGCCCTCGTAAATCGTCTCGACGCCGAGCGCGAACCGCCGCTCGCACAACATCGAGAAGATCGGCTCCCGCCGTTGCGCGTCCGGGGCCAACGCCGACTCGGCCCACAGCGGGCTCTCGGCGGCCGCTTCGCCGACCAGGGCGTCCCAGAGATCGGACACGAGATCAGTCGCCGAGGCTGTCGCCAACTGCCTTCACCGTTCGGTCGATCTCCTCGTCGCCGTGGGCGAGCGAGACGAACAAACACTCGAACTGCGACGGCGCAACGTAGACACTTCGCTCGAGGAGGCCTCGGAACAGCACCCCGTAGCGCTCGGTATCGGACGCCGCCGCGGCCTCGAAGTCGCGCACCGGCTCGTCGGAGTCTCGGCAGAACATCGTCAGCATCGCGCCGACCCGCTGGACATGGCCGTAAGCAGCTAGTCCCGCCTCGAGGCGTGCTGCCTTGATCTCGAGCCGCTCGTAGACGCTCGGATCACGCAGCCGCCGCAGCACGGACAACCCAGCGGCAGTCGCGAGGGGATTCCCGGAGAGCGTCCCCGCCTGGTAGACGTCGCCCGACGGCGCGAGCCGCTCCATCACCTCTGCCCGGCCGCCGAACGCGGCAAGCGGCAGCCCGCCGCCGACGATCTTGCCCAGAATCGTGAGGTCGGGGAGCACGCCGTAGCGTTCCTGCGCGCCGCCGCGCGCGACGCGGAACCCGGTGATCACCTCGTCGAAGATCAGCAACGCGCCGGAGGCATCGCACAACACTCGGAGCGCATCGAGGAAGCCGGGCTCCGGCGGGACGACGCCCATGTTGCCGGCGATCGGCTCGACGACGATCGCCGCCAGCCCCTCGCCGTAGCGCGCAACGGCCGCCGCGACGCCATCGATGTCGTTGTAGTGGCAGACGATCGTGTCCCCCGCGGCGCCTGTCGGCACACTCGGCGTGCCGGGGATACCGAGCGTCGCGAGTCCGGAGCCGGCGCTCGCGAGCAGCGCGTCCGCGTGACCGTGGTAGCAGCCGTCGAACTTGATCACGCGATCGCGTCGCGTGAAGGCGCGCGCGAGCCGCAGTGCGCTCATCGCCGCCTCGGTGCCGGACGAGACGAGCCGCACCATCTCGACGGACGGAACCGCGTCGACGATCTCGGCGGCCAGCTCGACCTCGGCCTCGGTGGGAGCGCCGAAGGTCGTGCC
>JBBQPW010000207.1:0-4076 GCA_038216845.1 Gaiellales bacterium
TCTCGGGCGACTTCGCGGCTGTCCCGCGGATGATCGTCTCCGGCCGGCAGATCCTCCGCAACATCCGGCGGGTAACGACGCTGTTCGTCGCCAAGTCGGTCTTTGCCGCTTTCCTGATCCTGTCGATCGGCCTCACGCCGACCGCGTACCCGCTTCTGCCTCGGCACCTCACGATCGCGGCCACGCTCACCGTCGGCCTCCCGTCGTTCTTCATCGCGCTCGCGCCCAGCGACGGCCCCTGGACGACGAAGGGCTTTCTGCGTGAGGTCGGCCGCTTCTCGGTTCCAGCGGGCGTCGCGGCGGGGTTGGGAGTCCTGGCGAGCTACCTGGTCACGCTCAATGTCCTCGACGCCGGGCTGCGCGAGGCGCGCACGGCGGCACTGACGACACTGATCGTGGTCGGGCTCTACCTGGTGCTCGCACTCGAGGCGACGGAGCTGCGGCGGGCGTTCTGGCTCGGCGTGCTCTGCGTGTCCCTTGCGGCGGCGTACATCGCGATTCTTGCGGTTCCTGGCCTCCGCTCGTTCTTCGACCTCGTCGCACCCGGCCGGGCGTCGATACTCGTCGCACTCGTCGGAGCCGGACTGTCGATCGGGTTCCTCTGGCTGACCGACGACCGCTTCGTCCCGCTGCGTCAATCGGCCTGACCCATCCTCACGGGTACCATGAAGCCGTGGCCATGACGACGCCGTTGAAGCTCGATGCGCACACTCTCCGTGCTGACTTTGCGGTGTTCGAGGAGCTCGTCAACGGCCAGCCGACCGCCTACCTCGACTCGGCGTCGTCGACACAGAAGCCACGGCAGGTGCTCGACGCGATGCGCGACTTCTACGAGCACTCGTACGCCAACGTGCATCGCGGTGTCTACCGGCTGGCCGAGCGCGCGACCGAAGGCTACGAGGGCGCGCGACGCAAGGTGGCTGCGTTCGTCAACGCGCCGGCCGGGCGCGAGGTGATCTTCACCCGCAGCGCGACCGAGGCGATCAATCTCGTCGCGTACGCGTGGGGTCTCGATAACCTCGGACCTGGGGACATCGTCCTCGTCAGCGAGCTCGAGCACCACGCGAATTTCGTCCCGTGGCAGTACGTTGCGAGCCGAACGGGCGCAAGCTTCCGCCACATCCCGATCGACGATCTCGGTGAGCTGCAGCTCGACTCGCTCGAGTCGCTCGCCGCTCAGGGGAACATCAAGGTGGTAGCGACCGGGCTGGTCTCGAACTCGCTGGGCACGATCAACCCTGTCGAACGAATAGCCGATTGGGCCCACGCGCAGGGCGCGATCATGGTCGTTGACGCTGCGCAGGCTGCGCCGCACCGGGCGATCGACGTGCAGTCGCTCGGTTGCGATTTCCTCGCGCTGTCGTCGCACAAGCTCTGCGGCCCGAGCGGCGTCGGTGCGCTCTGGGGGCGAGCTGATCTCCTCGAGGCGATGAGCCCGTTCAACCTTGGCGGCGAGATGATCCGCTCGGTTGCGCTCGACAAGACGACGTTCAACGAGCTGCCGTTCAAGTTCGAGGCGGGTACGCCGGCAATCGCCGAGGCGTACGGCTTCGGGATTGCGATCGACTACATCTCCGAGATCGGCCTTCAGGCCATCGAGGCGCACGAGCACGAGCTGACCGTCTACGCGCTCGACAAGCTCGCGGAGCTCGACTTCGTCACGGTCTTCGGTCCACCGGTCGAACGACGCGCGGGAATCATCTCGTTCGACGTCGCCGGCGTCCACCCGCACGATGTCGCGCAGATCCTCGACTGGGAGGGCATCGCAGTCCGCGCCGGCCACCACTGCACGCAGCCTCTGATGACGCGCCTCGGTGTCGCGGCGACGACGCGGGCGAGCTTCTACCTCTACTCGCTTCCCGAGGAGATCGATCGGCTGGTTATTGGGCTTCTTAAGGTCAAGAAGAACCTCGGATGAGAACCCGGCTCACGTTCCTGGGGCGATCGGCGTCAGCCCTTCGACAGCGGCCGGCTTTGCCGGGCGCGGACGGAGGGCGGCCAGGGGCGTGAGCGAGTTCGAGCAGCTGTACCGCGAGGTGATCCTCGACCACTACCGCAGTCCGCGAAACCACGGGCTGCTGGAGCCGCGCGACGCCTACGCCGAGGGGCAGAACCCGCTGTGCGGCGATGAGATCTCGGTGACCGTCCGTTTCGGCGAGGGCGACGTGATCGAGAAAGTCGGCTTCGAGGGTCACGGCTGTGCGATCAGCCAGGCCGCGACGTCGATGCTCAGCGACCTCGTCACCGGGCGGACCGCGCAGGAGATCGCGGCGATGCCGAAGGACGAGCTGCTCGACGAGATCGGGATCCCGCTGACCCCGGTACGCCTGAAGTGCGCGCTTCTCGGGCTCGGCGTCCTCAAGGTGGCGCTCCACAAGGCCAAAGGCACGCCTCTGCCCGAGGAGTGGGGCACCTCGGCCGGCGACATCACCCTCAACTAGTGGAGTACGAGGTCTGTGCGCTCGTAGATCTGCCGCCGGGGACCGTGAGAATCGTCCAGGCCGGAGCCGTCGCGGTCGGGGTCTACAACTGCGACGGAGAGCTGTACGCACTCGAGGACCGCTGCACCCATGACGACGGGCCGCTGTGCGAAGGCGACTTCGACTGCGAGGAGAAGGTCGCGGTCTGCCCGCGGCACGGCGCACGATTCGACATCACCACCGGTCGTGCTCTCTCGCTCCCTGCCTACATTCCGGTCGACACGTTCGCCGTCGGCGTTCGGGATGACGGTGTCGTGGTCGTCGAGGCGTGAGCGAGGGCGCTGTCGAGCGGCTCTGGTCGGCGATTCAGGCGTGCGACTGGACGGAAGCCGGTGAGCAGCTGGCCGAAAATGTCGTGGTCGACTGGCCGGCCACCGGTGAACGGCTCTGTGGGCGAGACCGCTACGTCGAGATGCAGCGCGTCTACCCGGAAGGGTGGTCGATAGAGGTGCGGACCGTCGTCTCCGAGGGGAGCCAGGTTGCTGCGGAGGTGCGCGTCCCGCACGGCGACGAAGTGTTCTTCTGTGCTGCGTTCTACGAGCTCGAAGATGGAGTGATCGCCCGTGGGATCGAGCATTGGTCGGACGGCTACCCGAGTAGTCCACCTGCCTGGCGGGCGCATCTCGTGGAGCCGCTCGAGGGCCGGTAGAACGCAGAGCTTGCCGTCGTCCTACCGTGTCGATATACACTCGGGCTTACCGCGGAAAGGAGGTGGTCCGGTCGTGACAGATCCCAGCAGTACCGGCAGTGGAGGTACCAGCGGGTAGAGGCGTGTCCCTGAGACCCAATGGGGAATCGCCATAGCCACGCGTAGGGGACTCGCGCTTCGCGCCGCCAGGTCGGCCGATCTGGCAGGAAGCGCCTCTACCAATACGACGCTGGCTACCGGGTTCGAGGGCCGCCGCAAGGCGGCCCTCGCCTTTTAGAACTCGAATCAAAATGAACTCTTGTGCCGCCGGGACGTGCTGTGCACGCACGCTGCCGCGTCCTCAGTCGCCTCGATACGTCTCGTATCAACGTTCCCTGCGTCCTTGCATCGCACGCACCCATCACGTCCCGACAGCGAAGCTTCATTCTGATTCGAGTTCTTAGAGGCTTGATGCGGATCAGAAGCACGTCTGGATGCGGCTTTGCGCACGGCGGATCGTGCCCGCCGAGGCCAGCGCCAAGGCAACCAGCCTTGACGTTATCCTCATCGAACACGCTCCTTGGCGCCGAACCACCCCAGCCGCACCCCTAATCCGCATCAAGCCTCTGACCGCGCGTGAGCAGAACGATTGGAATCTCGCGGCTCGTCTTCTTCTTGTAGCCCGCATAGCCCGGATACATCTCGACGAACTGCGGCCACAGCCGCTCGCGGTCCTCGGCCCCAGCCGTGCTGGCGATGGCGCCGAACGTCTCGCGACCGACTTGCACCTTCACTTCGGGGTTTGCGGCGAGATTGAGGTACCAGACCGGATGCTTCGGGTGACCACCGAACGACGCGACGATCGCGAGCCGCTCGCCGTCTCTCAGATAGAGGAGGGGCGCGGTGCGCGGCTCGCCACTGCGCCGTCCGATCGTCGTGAGGAGAAGGATCGGCGCCTTGCCGACCCG
>JBBQPW010000208.1:0-4069 GCA_038216845.1 Gaiellales bacterium
CCGCAGCCGATCTCGAGCACGCGGGCGCCTGGGACGAGCCGTGCGCGATCACAGGCCGCGTCAACGAGAGCTTCCGGGTAGGAGGGCCGAACTCGGTCGTAGTCGTCGGCAATCGCGTCGAACTCGGAGCCGTCGCCCCGTGTCACAGGGCACCGCCGAGGATCTCCACTGCGCGAGCGCACTTGTCCTCGGTCGGGACGAGCGCGAAGCGAACGTAGCCTTCGCCAGACGGGCCGAGAAACGAGCCCGGCGTCACCAGGATGCCGTGATCAAGGAGACGTGCCGCAAAGCCCTCTGACGTCTCTCCTGAAGGCGACGCGACCCATAGATACATGGTCGCGTCGCTGCCGGCGACCCGAACTCCCTTCGCAGAAAGCACGCTGAGGATGAGCTCTCTCTTGCGCGCGTAGCCGGCACGGGCGCGCTCGACGTGTGCCTCGTCGTTCCAGGCCACAACCGAGGCGCGCTGGACGAACTCCTGTGGCGCCGTGCCGATCGTGGGTCGAAACTGCTTCAAAGCAGCCATGAGCTTGGAATCTCCCGCCACGAAGCCGGAGCGATAGCCCGTCATCGACGAGCGCTTGGAGAGCGTGTTGAAGATGGCGACGTTCGTCAGGTCCCCGAGCTGTAGAGCCGAGAACGGCGGTTCGTCGAACCACAGCTCGGTGTACGCCTCGTCGGACGCCAGGACGAAGTCATGCTCGCGCGCAAGCGCTGCCAAGCGCTCGAACAAGTCGGGCGGCGCGCAGACGCACGTCGGATTGTTCGGATAGTTGACCCACACGAGCGCGATGCGCCGCCAGAGCTCGGGAGAAACCGCGTCGAGATCAGGCAAGAAGCGGTTCGCCTCGAGGAGCGGCAGCGTCTCGACCCGCGCGCCGGCGAAGAGCGCTCCACGCTCGTAGACCGGGTACCCAGGTTCGGTCAGCAGAACGGTGTCCTTCCCGGCTCCGGGGTCGAGAACGACCTGGGCGAAGGAATAGATCGCCTCCTTGGTGCCGAGAGTCGGCACGACGTCGGATGGATCGAGCGTGACGCCGAACCGCCGGCCCGCCCAACCTGCGATTGCCTCGCGCAGCTCGGGCAGACCAACTGCCGCCGGGTAGCCCATGCGCTCGCGAACCCCGTTCTTCAGCGCTTCGATGATGCGCGGGTCGGTCGGCTCACGCGGATCGCCCATCCCGAAGTCGATGACGTCGAGGCCCTGCGCGCGCCGCGCCGCGGCGGCGTCGTTCAGCCGGACGAACGGATACGTCGCCTGCCCGCGGAGGATGGGGGAGATGGGCAACGGGAGCACGCTACCCGGCGAGGAAGCGTCGGAGCGTCTTGTAGCAGTGCACGAGGGCGTCGATGCCGACCCGCTCGTCGCGGCGATGTGCGAACACCGGGTCGCCGGGGCCGAAGTTGACCGCGTCGATCCCACGCGACGTGAAGTCGGCGACGTTCGTCCAGGCTTGCTTGGGCTCGACCGCCAGATCCCCAGCCTCCCGCAGCGCTCGCACGAGCGGCGTGTCCGCGACGACGCGGGCGGGCGGTGAGTCGCCGTCGATCTCGATGTCCACGTCGTCGGGCAGGAGAGACCGGAGATAGGCCCGTGCCTCGTCGCTCGTGCGGTCGGGCGTGTAGCGGTAGTTGATCGTCGCGGTCGCAGTGTCGGGCACGACGTTGTCTGCGATCCCGGCCTCCAACCGTGTCACCGACGCAACCTCGTAGAACGACAGGTCGGAGATCACGACTTCTCGACGCGGCAGAGCGGCGATCGAGGCCAGGTCATTGATAGCCGCGTGAATCGCGTTCCGCGCCAACCAGGGTCGCGCCGAATGCCCGCTCACTCCGCGGAAGGTGACCCGTGCCGTCATGTTGCCGACGCAGCCGGCCTGGATGGCGCCGGCGGTCGGTTCGAGCAGGATCGCCAGCGATGCCTCGCGGATGAGAGCCGACCCGTCGAACAATGCGGGCAGCGGGTTGAACTGTGGCGGTAGCTCCTCGCGTCCGAACAGGAGGAGGGCGACGTCATACGCACCGTGCGGTTCAGCATCGAGATCGCGAACGAGCTCGAGAGCAACGGCAACGCCACCTTTCATGTCGGCGGCGCCGAGTCCATGAACCGCTCCGTCGGCGATCCGGCCCGGCAGGTTCGCCTGGGCCGGAACCGTGTCGTAGTGACCGGCGAGCACCACGAGCGGCACGCCGGCACGGCGTTCGCGTGCGAACAGAAACGCGTCGTCGCCGGCAAACTCCGCGCTGAATCCACCTGGGACGAGCGACAGCAGATGCTCCCGGATCGCCGCCTCGTTGCGGCTCTCCGACGGAATGTCGACGAGCTCGAGCGTGCTAGCGGCCAGGCGATCGGCGAGCGACGTCATTGTCGGAGGGTACCCCGTGGCATGATCCGGCTCGTGGCGTTGCACCAACCAGACCCGTCTCCCGGCGCTGAGCCGGAGCGCGGGTTCGTTCTCGCGGTGCTCGCACGCGGTGTCGACGCAGAAGAGGAGCTCGGCGAGCTGCGGGAACTTGCGCGTACCGCAGGCGTCGAGCCGATCGCCCAGCTCGTCCAGCAGCGCCAGCGCCCCGACGCGCGCACGTATGTCGGCAAGGGCAAGCTCGACGAGCTGAAGGACGCGTATGTCGAATCCGGTGCCGACGTTCTGCTCGTCGACGGCGAACTCGATCCGACGCAGCAGAAACTCCTCGAGAACGCGCTCGACTCGCGAGTCGTCGATCGCACGCAGCTGATCCTCGACATCTTTGCCCAGCATGCAGTCAGCGCCGAGGGGAAGTTGCAAGTCGAGCTCGCTCAGCTCGAGTACAACCTGCCGCGCATGCGAGGGATGTGGCAGCACCTGGAGCGCCTCGGCGGCGGAGTCGGCACGCGTGGGCCGGGCGAGTCGCAGCTCGAGACCGACCGTCGCATCGCCCGGCGACGCGTCTCGCTCCTACGGGAGCGCCTCCGCGGACTCAGTGCGCAACGGTCGACGCGACGGAAGGAGCGGAAGCGCGCCGAGACCCCAACTGTCGCACTCGCGGGGTACACGAACGTCGGCAAGTCGACGCTCCTCAACGCATTGACAGGCGCCGAGGTTTCCGTCGAGAACCGGTTGTTCGAGACACTCGACCCGACGACGCGTGGGTTCGAGCTCGACGGGAAGCGCTACCTGGTCACCGATACCGTCGGCTTCATCCGCCGGCTACCCACGCAGCTCGTCGAGGGGTTCGCATCGACGCTCGAAGAGACGCTGGTCGCCGATCTCATCCTCCATGTCGTCGACGCGTCGTTGCCCGACGATCGACAGACTGAGACGATCGCAGCCGTCGATACCGTCCTCGCCGGAATCGGGGCGGACGACGTGCCGCTCGAGATCGTCCTGAACAAGGTCGATCGCTTGAGCCCGCTTGCTCGCCGGCGGCTTGCGAACCGCTTCCCAGCTGCGTTGCAGATCTCGGCAGTCACGGGGGAAGGTCTCGACGCCCTGCGAGAACGCATCGCAGAGCGCTTCGCCGATCGGTTCGAGGACGTGAGGTTGTTCGTGCCGCATGCGGAGGGGCGAGCCTTATCGGCTCTTTACGCGCTAGGCGCGCCGATCGACGAGCGGAGCGACACAGAAGACGGAGTCCTCATTCGCGCTCATCTACCGCACCGCGAGGTGCGGCGGTTCGCCGCCTACCTCGTCGCGGACTCGGGGCTCGCGGCGGAAGGCGACCTGTGATCGAGCTGCCGATTCGCAAGCTGCGGGACGACGCGATCCTGCCGCAGAGCGCATACGACGGTGATGCGGGGTTGGATCTCGCTGCGTGCGAGCAGGTCACGCTCGGGCCAGGAGAGCGGGCGCTCTTCGGTACAGGACTAGCGATCGCGATCCCACCGGGCTACGCGGGCTTCGTCCAGCCGCGGTCGGGTCTCGCAATCCGGCATGGGATCACGATCGTGAACACGCCGGGCCTCGTCGACTCGGGGTACCGCGGTGAGCTTCGCATCATCCTGCTCAACACCGACCCGACCGAGCCGTTCACGGTCGAGGCGGGGATGCGCATCGCGCAGCTCGTCATTCTCGAGACACCCCAGGTCGAG
>JBBQPW010000209.1:0-4062 GCA_038216845.1 Gaiellales bacterium
GCCGCTCGCTCGGCGGCGATCGAGGCGCGCATCGCATCGAGGTCGGCGTCCACCCGGCGCTCCGCAGCGAGCCGGGCGATTGCCGGTTCGAGGACGAGACGCGCCTCCAGCCGCTGCAGCACGCTGTCGAGACCGATGTCGAGGACGAAGAAACCGCGGTTGACCTCGAACTCGACGAGCCCGTCCCCAGCCAGTCGCCTCAGCGCCTCACGAACAGAGGTGCGGGAGATGCCGAGCTGGTCGGCCAGCTCCGCCTGACCGAGCCGGGCGCCGGAGACGATCGCGCCGGAGACGATCAAGGACCGGATCTCGTCGTAGGCGAGTCCGACCACAGAACGGACGCGCAGCGTCTTCGCGGTCGGTGGCTCGAGAACAGAGGTTACGGTTGACATTCGATGTTCGAACCTTATATCGTCGCGCCCGAGCTGAGCAAGCTCGGCAGGCACCGATCGATCACCAAGGAGGGCGAGACGAGATGAGGGAGACAGCCGCCGGCACCTCGGGTGCAACCCTGGGAAAGAAGAACCTCACGACGATCCACGCGGTCGCACAGGCGCTTGCGATCGGGCCGATGTTCTCCGCCGCGATCATCCTCGGGAGCATCTCCCGTCCCGATATCGGCGCCGGCTGGAACGCCGCCCTGGCCGTCCTCATTGCAGGTCTCGGCGTGCTCGCGATCGCCTACACGATCTCTCTCTACGCTCGCCGCTACGCGGGTGCCGGCGCGGTCTACGAGTACCTCACCCATGGCGCCCACCCCTGGATAGGAGTGCTCTCAGCCGGGTTCTTCTTCGTCGGCGCGCTCTTCTTGGGCGGCGGCGGCATTTATCTCGGGCTTGGCATCCTCACGGACGGCTTCTGGAAGACGCATGTCTCGCATTCGGGGCCGGCGTGGTGGGTCTGGGGGTTGATTGCGCTCGCGGTCGTCCTGGTCTTGAACTACTTCGGCGTCCGCCTTGCGATCCGCGCGATGCTCACGTTCGCCGCGATCTCGTTCGTCCCGATGCTGGTCCTCGCGGTCGTGATCATTGCCAAGGGAGGTGAGGGCGGCAACACACTCTCGGTGTTCAACTGGCACGAAACGTCGCTCTTCGGCGTCTCCCATGCCGGGGTTCTCGGCGGGGTGCTCCTCGGGATCCTGCTCTTCGTCGGCTTCGAGGCGGCGGCGTCGATCGGCGAGGAGTCGGAGGATCCGCACCGCTCGATTCCACGAGCGCTCGTCGGGACTGTCTCTGTTGCCGCGGTGTTCTTCGTCTTCATGGCATACGCGTTCTCGATCGGCTACGGCAAAGACGCCGTCGGCAAGGCGGCGTGGGCGTTCTCACCCTCGGTGATGGACGATCTCGGGACGAAGTACATCGGCTCGTGGTACGCGGGGATCCTCGACGTGATCGTGATCCTCGACGCGACCGCGCTCGCGCTCGCGATCTGCGTGCTGATCGGCCGTGGCTTCTTCGCGCTCGGCCGCGATGGGCTGCTACCGAAGGCATTTGCGAAGACCTCGCGCTACGACACGCCTTGGGTTGGCAACTTGATGGTCGGCGTCGGCGGCGTCGGGCTCATCATTCTTGTCTGGTCGACCAACTACCTCGGGCGCTTCCTCGTCCCTGGGCCTGACGGCAAGCTGATTCCGGCCTTCCCCAACAATCAGTTCGCCGTCTTCATCCTCTCGGCGACGATCGGCTCGTTCGCGATCGAGCTCGTCTACCTCGTGCTCGCGGTGTTTGCATTCCGCCTCGTGCGGAAGAGCGGGAACAAACCGTGGCAGTACGCAGTCGTGGCGGTTGCTGTTGCGACGCCCATTCTCGGATTCTTCGGCGCTCTCAAGCCCGCTCCGCACGACCGCTCGAGCTACAACTGGGAGGCGGCTTACTGGACGATCGGGCTGATAGTCATTGCACTCGTGTGGTTCGCGATCCTCCTCGTCACCCGTCGTTCGCAGGTCGACAACGCCGCTGCACACGCGGCTGAGCATCATGGCGTGCCGCCGCTCGACGAGCAGCTCGACTTCTGCCCCGCCGGATAGGGCATCGTACGAAGAGTGGAAACGCTCACCTGGCACCCCGTAGGCCCGGTGGAGGATGCGCCAGACGGCGTCCTCCATCGTGTCGAGGCCGGCGGTCGCGCGGTGTGCCTCGGCCGGGTCGATGGCTCGTGGGTCGCCTTCGACGACACGTGCACGCACGAGGAGTGCCCGCTCTCGGACGGTGAGCTCGACGGGAACGTGATCGTCTGCCCGTGCCACGGATCGGAGTTCGATCTCCGGACCGGCGACGTTCTCACCCCGCCGGCGCTCGACCCGCTCCCGATCTACGAAGTGCGCGAACATCACGGGGCGCTCGAGGTGCGTCTGGCGCCGCCTCCTGCGGCGGACGCTGCTGTACAAGCTCGGCGGGACCACGTTCCCGAGGCAGTCGCCCGAGCGGCGACTGTCGCCGGTCCGTCAACGGAGGGGCTGTCACTCGACGACGTCGACCTCACCGATCTCGACGTCTGGGAGCGCGGAGTGCCGTACGACTGGCTCGCGCTCCTCCGTCGGGAGGCGCCGCTGTTCTGGCAGCCCGAGAGCGACGGGAGCGGCTTCTGGGCGTTCACGCGCTACGACGACATCGTCACTGTGTCGAAGGATTTCGAGAGCTACAGCTCCGAGGTCGGCGGGACGTCGCTCGAGGACCTCACACCGGAGGAGGTCGAGGCGCGGAAGTCGATGCTCGACATGGACCCGCCTCCGCACACGCGCCTGCGCGCGCTGGTGAACAAGGGCTTCACGCCGCGGGTCGTCAACACCTACGAGGAGAGGATCCGCGCGATCGCGCGCGGGATTCTCGCGCAGGCGTTCCAGAAATCCGAGTTCGACTTCGTGGAGTCGGTCGCGTCGGAGATCCCGATGTGGGTCTTCTCTGAGATCATGGGGCTGCCCGTCGACGATCGGCGGCTGCTCATCGAGCTCGGCGACAAGCTGCTCGGCAACACCGATCCGGACGTCGTCGGCGCCGAGAACGTCCAGGAGCTGACGATCCAGGACCCGTCGATCCGGCTGTTGCCGTTCTCCAGTCCATTCGCAACCGACCTGATCGAGTACGGACTCAAGCTCGGTGAGGCCAGACGGCGCGAACCGCAGGACGACATCACGACCAAGCTCGTCGAGGCCGAGGTGGACGGCTCGCGCCTGGACGCGCGCGAGTTCGGTGTCTTCTTCATCCTGCTTACGACCGCCGGCAACGAGACGACACGGCACACCATCAGCCTCGGGTTGCTCGACCTGCTCGCCCACCCCGACGAAGTCGAGCGACTAGTGGCCGACCCGTCGCTCGCCGGTACTGCTGCCGACGAGATCCTGCGGCGCACCCATCCGGTGCATCGCTTCCGGCGCACCGCGACTCGCGACATCACGGCTCACGGCCGCACGATCAAGGCGGGCGACAAGGTGACGATCTGGTACGCGTCCGGGAACTACGACGAGGAGAAGTTCGCCGACCCGTATCGCATGGACGTGGGGCGCGAGCCGAACCGGAACCGGCACCTGACGTTCGGGCTCGGCGGTCCGCATTTCTGCCTCGGTGCGCATCTCGCGAAGCTGGAGGTCAAGATCTGGATCGAGGAGATGATCCCATACCTGCAGCGCATCGAGCTTGCCGGCCCCCCGACGCGGCTCCGGTCGAACTTCTTCCACGGCATCAAGCAGCTGCCCGTTCGCGGCGTAGGCTCGACGGAGCCGCGCGGGAGCGAAGGCGGCGGCCGTGACGGCGGCGGAGCGGGAAAAGTGATCGCGTGACGGCGCACGAGGCCGAAGCGGCCGCGCGGGAGCTCGCCGACAAGGGCGTTCGCGCGGTGCGCGTGCTCTACAGCGACCTGCACGGCGTCGCGCGCGGCAAGGACATCCCGATCCGGCACTTCCCGGGGCTGTGCGAGGAGGGAGTCACGTTCTGCTCGGCCGTCATGGGGACCGATCTGGGACACACGCCGGTCGTCGGCGGCGACGAGGGTTACACGGACCTCGCGATCCAGCCCGATCTCGACACGCTGCGAATCTCTCCCTGGCAGCCCGAGGTCGCCTGGTGT
>JBBQPW010000210.1:0-4021 GCA_038216845.1 Gaiellales bacterium
GTGATCGCT
Organism: Gaiellales bacterium; assembly: GCA_038216845.1. GTDB lineage: Bacteria > Actinomycetota > Thermoleophilia > Gaiellales > Gaiellaceae > Gaiella. The sequence continues at coordinate 10 of JBBQPW010000210.1, forward strand.
CTCGGCGACACCTCGGTCGATGCGCTCGCGCGAGCAGAGGCAGCGGCGCGGTTGCTCGAGCTCGAGGTCGAGCCATGACCGACCCGCGCACGCAGCTGGTCGCCGAGACGTACGACGCGATCGCTGATCGCTTCGCCGAGTGGCAAGGCGAGATCGTGGACGACCCGCGCCGCTCGTGGTTGGAAGCCTTGCTCTCGCGGGTGCCGGAGGGATCAGCTGTGCTCGAGCTCGGCTGCGGGTCGGGCGAGAAGGACACGCGGTCGCTCGTGGAGCGCTACGCCGTCACGGGTATCGACATCTCGGCGGAGCAGATTGCGCGGGCTCGCTCGAATGTGCCAACCGCCGTGTTCCTGCAGTCCGACTTCACTGAGGTCGATTTCGAGCCGGCGAGCTTCGCGGCGGTCGCGTCCTTCTACGCCTTCAACCACGTCCCGCGCGAACTACTCGCGGGCTTGCTCGCGCGTATCCATTCGTGGCTCACCTCGGGTGGATACCTCCTAGCTGCGCTTGGCACGGGAGACGTACCAGGCTGGACGGGAGAGTGGCTCGGCGCAACGACCTACTTCTCGAGCTACCCGGCAGATGTCAACCGCCGCCTACTCGTCGAGGCCGGGTTCGAGCTGGAGCTCGACGAGGTGGTCACAATTCGTGAGCCCGAAGGGGATGTGGCGTTCCACTGGATCCTGGGTCGAGCATGAGTTGCAGCTTCGATCTCGACCACTACCGCGAGCTGCTCGAAGCCGCGCTGGCCGGGGGCTACCGGTTCGCCGACTTCGGGGAGGGTCCGCAGCCCGGAGACCTCTTTCTTCGCCACGATGTCGACCTGTCGCTCGACGCAGCCGTCAGGATGGCCGAGCTGGAGACCTCGGTCGGCGCTCGCGCCTGGTATTTCCTGATGCGTGAGTCGATCTTCTACAACCTCGCCTCCGACGAAGGGACGGTCGCCCTCACGCGGCTGAATGAGCTCGGCCACCGCATTGGCTGCCACCTTGTCTTCCCTGACACCCAGCTCGATGAGCGACTGGAGCCGGTCGTCGCCTGGCACAACCCTGACCCGGACTACATGAGCGCGGAGTTCGACGAGGGGATCAACGTCATGTCGAAGCGCTACTTCGATCCCGCCACGTACCGCTCCGATTCGAACCAGCATTGGCGCTCCGGCTGCCCGCACGAGGAGCTGCGCGCCGGCGCGTTCCCGTGGCTCCAGCTTCTGATCCATCCGGAGATCTGGGTTTACAAGGGCAAGACGATGGGCCAGACGATGCGCTCGATGCTCGAGGCCGAGAAGGAGCGCCGACTCGAGCAACTCCGCGCAGATCGGATCGATCTGTCGTGAGCGAGACCGTGCTCCGCGGCGGCGACCTCAACCTCGTCGTACGTATCGGCGACACCGTCCGCCGCCCCGTCGGCCCCTGGTCGCCGGCCGTTCACGCGCTCCTGCAGCACTTCGGGTCTGTGGGCTTCAACGGGGCACCGCGCTTCCTCGGTATCGACGACGATGGTCGCGAGATCCTCTCGTACGTCGAAGGCGACGCGGCGTTCGCGCCTGTGCCGGCGGGAGACGAAGTCGTTTCGCAGATTGGCAGGTTGCTGCGCAGACTCCATGACGCTCAAGCAGGGTTCGAGCCGCCCGTAAACGCCGTATGGCAGCGGTACCCCGGGGAGCAGATAGACGGAGACGTCGTCTGCCACAACGACCTGTTCTGGACGAACGTCATTTTCCGTAACGGGCAACCGGTAGCGCTGATCGACTGGGATCTCGCAACGCCGGGGTCGCGACTCGCAGACGTAGGCTCCGCCGCTGCCTTCTGGGCTCCGTTACGCACCGACGCGGAGGCGCTCGAGTGGGGTCTCCCGACTAAGCGCCGCGGCGAGCGGCTACGGCTGCTTTGCGATGGCTACGGTCTCGGGAGAGACGAGCGTTCACGCTTGCTCGACATCCACCTGGCCAGGCGACGGCTCGGGCTCGAGGCTCACAGGCTGTGGGGAGGCGTCGAGCGACGACCGGGCTGGCGCGAGATGTGGGACCGAGGCACGGGGACCTTGATCGCGGCAAATCTTCGCTGGGTCGAAGACCATCGGACGGAGTTGGACGCATGGATGCGCTGAAGCCGATCACCGTGCTCGTCAGTGCGTCGGGCGCACCGGGGACGGCTGCACTCCTTGCCGCGTTGCGGCGGAACGGCGAACGGGACGTTCGCCTGGTCGGGACGGACATGTCCGAGCGAGCGATCGGCCGCCACCTCTGCGACGCGGTCCATATCGTTCCGGCCGGCGCCGATCCTGAGTTTTCGGACGCGATCCGCGCGATTGTCGAACGGGAGCACGTCGACGCCGTGCTGCCGCAGTCGTCCTTCGACCTCGAAGGGCTGGCGGCGCACCGAGAGACGTTTCCCGTTCCCGTTCTCGTCTCGGCGCCGGACACGATCCACCGCTCGAACGACAAGGCCGAGACGTATGCACTCCTGCACCGGATCGGTGTCCCAGCTCCTGCCTTCCGCCGCGTCAACGGCGCCCGCGAGGTGGAGGCGGCCGCGCGCGAGCTGGGCTACCCGGAGCGGCCCGTCTGCTTCAAGCCCGTCTTCTCGTCCGGCTCGAGGGGATTCCGCGTGCTCGACCCGACCGTCGACCGCGCGCACCAGCTCCTCTACGAGCGGCCCGGCGCGGTGGCCATGCGGCTCGAGGAGGCCGTCGAGCTCCTACCGTTCCAAGGTGGCCCGGACCTGCTCGTGATGGAACTCGCGACCGGGGGCGAGCGAACGATCGACGGTATCGCCGACGGCGAACGGGTGATCCTCGGCCACCCGAAGACGCGCGAGGCGATGCGCGCCGGACTCGCCATGTACTTCGTCACGCTGCAGGACGACGCGCTGATGGCCATTGCCGACCGGATCATCGCCGAGTTCGGGATCGAGCACTTCTTCAACATCCAGCTCGTCGGCGAGCACGTGATCGAGATCAATCCGCGGATCTCGACGGTCGTCTACCAGGACGACCTGAACCTGCCGTACCTCGGCGTGAAGCGGGCCCTCGGCGAGGTCTCGACCGACGAGCTGATCGCGCTCCGCGACCGCGTACGACCCGGCCGGACGGCGCTCCGCTACTTCGACCAGGTGGAATGGGACGCCTGAGCGGCGGGTGGGCCGTGGACGTTTGGAATGGGCGAGGCCACGCTATTGGTCCCATCCCAAACCCCCACCCACCCGCGGGGAGCAACGATAGCGGCGGAAATGTGCCGTCTTCGTGTCAATAGAGCGCCAATTGTCGGACCTAGCTGACGAGCCTCACGCGACGCGTGTCCCGGGGTCGCGGGCCGACACGCCGTTGCGCGTCGTCCACTGTCCGGTCAACACAGCGGGTGTCCCGTGGACGAACGTTCAGGCGCTTCGCCGCCGCGGCGTGGACGCTCGACTCGTGGTCTTCGAACGCGGTTTCCTGCACCCGGAAGCGGACATATCGCTCAATCGACGTGGAGGCCTCGTTCGCCGCCAGGCAACCCAGTGGCGTGCGCTCACACGGCTGCTCCCCAGGACGGACGTCTTCCATTTCTACTTCGGCCTCACGCTCGTCCCGCAGTCGCTGCAGTTCCCGATCCTCGCGGCGCTGCGGAAGAAATCGGTCTTCCACTATCTCGGCTCGGACATCCGCGGCAAGACGCCCGCCGAACTCGCAGCCGGCAAGAAGGCAGGCGCGGAGATCGTCGGCAGCTACGACGCGATCCGCTGGGTGCCCGATGCTCACGTGATCCCGCCCGGGATCGACCTCAGCCGCATCGACCCCGCCCTGCCGTCGGATCGTGCGCGGCCCGTGATCGTGCACGCGCCATCGTCACGCACGAAAAAGGGGACGGAACACGTGATCGCGGCATGTGACGGGCTTGGCGCCGATCTGCAGATCGTCGAAGGGCTCCACCACGACGAGGCGTTCGCTCTGTACCGCGACGCGGACATCGTCGTCGACCAGCTCAACGCCGGCTGGTACGGCCTGTTCGCGATCGAGTGCATGGCGCTCG
>JBBQPW010000211.1:0-4000 GCA_038216845.1 Gaiellales bacterium
CGGCGCGGAGACGCCGCAGGACGCGATCGACGCGGCCTTGGGAGCCCTCCACGAGAAGCTCGACGGCGCACTCGTCGTCGCTCTGGTCGCCGAGCACGAGCGGCTCTGGCATGTCGCGAACCGAGGCTATGCCATGACGCCCGATGGAATCCCTACATCGACCGGGATTGTCGGTCGCGCCATGCGGAGCGGACGGATCCAGTACGTGCCCGACGCGGCCGCGGATCCGGCGTACGTCGAGATCGTGCGCGGTATCTCGTCGGAAATAGCGATTCCGCTCCGGATCGGCGACGAGGTGATCGGCGTCGTCAACATCGAGTCCGTCGCACCGCTGCCGCGTCAGTCGCCGCGGCTGCTCGAGCCGCTCGCTGCCGCCCTCGGCCCGATTCTCGGCGCGATTCGCAATACGCGCTCGCTGGATCTCTCCGGCCTTGCCCGACTGTCTGTCTACGTTTCGTCGTTGCGTGACCCGCGCGAGATCGCCGACATCGTCGTTGCGTCGCTGACCCGCGTTCTGCCGATCGAGACAAGTCAGCTCTACCTCCGAGCCGACGACGGCTCGCTCGAGCTCGTAGCCTGCCGGTGCGTGTCGTCCGATGCGCCGGCGGCTCTCTCGGTCGCCGACGTCAGCGCGCTACACCCGCGGTCGGGTCACGGCGCGATCATGGAGGAGGTCAGTCTCGGAGTTGCCGCCGTTGAATCGGGCGAGGCTCGGTCTGCGGTTCTGCTTTCCCTGCGGGCGAACGGCGACGATCTCGGGGTTCTGGTCGGCACGAGTCGGTGGGCGCTGGAGGTCGGTCGTCAGCAGGCAGAGGTCGCCGCAGTGCTCGCCGCGCAGGCCGCTGCCTCCGTCGATGCCGCGCTGTCGCTTGGGCGCGAGCGTCGGAGCGCGCTCACAGACCCACTCACAGGACTGCTCAACCGGCGCGGTTTCGAGTTGGAGCTCGAGGCTGCTCTGGCGGCTGCGCACAGCGATCGGCGTCCTCTCAGCCTCTGGATCCTGGATTGCGACGACTTCAAAGAGGTGAACGACCGCGCGGGCCACGAGTTCGGTGACGCGTTGCTTCGCGAGGTCGGTCAGGTGCTTGCTGCAATCGTCCCTGACAACGCGCGGCCCGGGCGGCTCGGCGGAGATGAGTTCGTCGTGATGTTGCCGGGTCTCGACTCCGCAGCCGCGGAACGCAGCGCGACCGAGATCGGGAAGGCTTTAGCAGACGGGCTCGAGGAGGCGGGCTACCCGCTCCATCTCTCCAGCGGTGTCGCGACATATCCATTCGACGGAGGCGGCAGCTCGCAGCTCGTGCGGTCCGCCGACCAGGCACTCTACGAGGCCAAGGAGACCGGGAAGAACCGCGTTGTCGGCTTTCGGGAGCTGGTGCGCGAGGGCTCGCGGTCGTCGACCGATCGCGCGGCGAGCGCGAGCTCCCGCCAGGCTCGCCCGGACCCTTCGATGCTCGTCGAGGCTGCCGCCGCGGCCACGGCGATCTCCGGCGAGCCGACCGCCGACGCCGCCCTCGCCCGCCTGGCCAAGACGTTGACGTTCGTCATCGGAGCCACCGGCTGCAACGTCTCGCGGGTCTGGGACGAGAAGCTCATCGACGTGGTCGCACACTCTGTGCGGGGTGTTGACCTGACGGATGAAAACGCCTACCTGATCGACGACTTCCCGGTGACGAGGGCCGCTCTCGATGCGAGGGAGACGAAGGCAATCTCGTTTCTGGACGAGGATCTCGATCGTGCGGAAGCCTTTGTCCTGCGCGAGTTCAAGATGAACTGTGCGCTGCTCCTGCCGGTTGTCGTCGACGGCGAGTCGTGGGGACTCGTCGAGCTCTACGACGTACGGCTCCGCCGGTTCACGAAAGAGCAGCAGGCTGTATCGGAGTTCCTGGTCGCGGTCGCAGCGAGGAGAGTCGAGACCTTCGGCGCCCGCTCGTCGGTGCGACCGCTCCTACCGCTCTACCGCCCGCCGACCTAGTTTCTACAGGCGCTCCAAAAACGCGCACCGCCGAGCGTCTGCCGGCATTGGCGACGGGCCGACGCGGACGACGCGGTAGGCATGGTCTTCGAGGTCGATCACGCTGTCGATGGCGGGAGCTCGGCCGGCAGCCTCGATCAGGCTGTACCGGTCGCCCGGTATGTAGAGGAGGTGCGCTGCGGCGTCCTCGTGCTCGACGGCTGCGGGACTCCCGACGGGTGATCCCGGAGGCTCCATCGGTGCAGCAGGCATGCCCAGCGTGGTCGAGAGCATCGTCACGGCCCGTCGGAGCTCATCGCGTTGCTCTGCGACTGCTGCTTCTCGCGCGGCGAGCGCGTCATGGCGAGCCGCAAACGTGGCTGTTGCCTGCTCCAGGTCGCGCTTGTGGTCCTCGAGGTTGGAAAACTCGTGCTCCCGGTCGCGCAGCGAGTCGAGCTGTGCGGTGAGAGCCTCACGATCGCGTTCGACCGCCTCGGTGGCAAGGGTCAGACGTTCTTCCCGCGCGGCCACCTCGGTCGAACGTGCGACGAGCTCGTCGGCGCGCTGCTCGACTTCGACGAGGAGTTGCTCACGCTCCGCGAGCTCGGCGGCCTGGCGTTCGATCGCTGCCTGATGCTCCGAGACGGCGGTCTCGCGTCGCTCGAGAGCCGCCCGTCGTAGCTCGACAGCGCCGAGCTCGGTCCGGCGCTCGGCAAGCAGCCGCTCCGTGTCGGCGGCGAGCGCTTCCCGCTCTGCGAGCCGCGCCGCAAGCTCGGCGAGCTCTGCGTGGCGCTCGTCGAGCTCTGCTGACCCACGGCGGAGCATCTGCTCCACTGCGACGCGGAGCTCCGACGTCCGGTGCTCGCGGCGCTCGAGATCCGCGATCGTCTCCGCGAGCTGCGTGGCCCGGAGCTCGAGCTCACGGCCTTGCTGGGCGACGAACTCCTCGACTGTCTCGTCGCCGTGTGTCGTCGGGTGGAACAGGCCGCGCAATCGGTGGCGGATTCCGTCGTCGAACTTCCGCTCGTGTGGCCAGTGCTCCCATTCCCGGTCGTCCCGGGGCTGTCCGGACATCAATCTCGCCTCTCGCTCATGACCCGAAAAATGCCGGACGGGCCCGTCTAAGCCGTCGAATTCGGACGGGCCCGTCGGCTGCTTGCGTTTCGACACTCACGAGGTCGCTCCTGCGTGGGACTGCTTTTTGCCGTAAAGGTTCCGACCGCTCCAGCCGATACAGCCTACGTGGATTCTCATGGTGCCCGCCTTCTCGCAGCCCGCATACGTGCAGGCGTTCGCGTGGGCGCCAGGATCGAGTTGCTCAGCATCGCCGACGGTTCGGACGAGCTCGTGGTCGGCGACCGCGGGGTGGTCGAGGCGATAGCCGACGACGGCGATGTGCTGGTGGTGTGGGATCGAGGCTTTACGTTCCAGATCGACCCGGACTGCCATCGATACCGCACCCTCGCGGCCTAGAACCGAGTCCTAGCGCTGTAGTGATGCAGCGATGGCGTGCGGCGCTGAGCGGGAGCCGAAGTCCATCGTCACGACGACGACCGGTCCGTTGGCCGCTGCGAATGCGCCGCTTGCGATCGGGCTCACGAACGCCCCGACTCCGACGTCGCGCCACGTCGGATCGAAGAGATTCCGGCGATGCGAAGGAGAGGAGAGCCAGAGCTTGACTGCTGCGCCGGCGACGATCCCGTCGCTGCTCCACAGCAGGTTCTCCCCGACGAGCCACTGAGAGCCGATCTGGGGGTAGAACCGCTCCAGTCGGTCGCCGAACGATGTTCCACCGGGCTGGTCGTGGTCGAAGTAGCCGCGCACGAGCATGTCGCGCGACTGGAAGGCCGCCGCCGCCTGCAGGGCGGGGGAGAGCGTCAGAAACCGTAGCCCGCGCGCGCCTCTCAGTCGGTTGACTTCACGCAGGATGCCTTGTTCGAGAGTTCCTTCCCGCAGTTGGCAGACATTCGGACTCGCGGTGGCCGATGCGGGAATGAGCACGGCGGGTACGGCGAGCAGGAAGAAGAGAACGCACAGGATTAGTGA
>JBBQPW010000212.1:0-3963 GCA_038216845.1 Gaiellales bacterium
GGTTCACGATCTGATGCGCGCCCGCCTCGCCTCGCCGGAAGCTGATCACTTCGCCAGGCTCGAGTTCGCGCCAGCCGTCGGGTGAGCGCAGGCTCGGGCGACCTGCGAGGACGATCACCAGCTCCTCCTCGCCGAGATGCAGGTGGTACGGATACGCGGCTTCGCCGGCGGGAACCTCCCAGACGCTGGCACCGAGGCGCTCGGCTCCGGCTTGCTGGCCCACCCTTGCTCGTAGCGCTCTGAAGCCCGGGTGGTCGCGCGTCTCGTCGAACTTCGGCTCGTTGATGTTCGCCACGGTTACTCCGCCTTCGGCGAGACCCACGGCAGGGCCAGCCGATCGAGCAGCGCCTCGCGTGCGCCTGCGAGCGGGATCCGCTCCTGCGCGAGCGAGTCGCGATCGCGGATCGTGACCGTGTCGTCCTCGGCCGTCTGCTCGTCGACCGTGAGCGCGAACGGTGTGCCGATCTCGTCCTGGCGCCGGTAGCGGCGACCGATCTGGCCGCTGTCGTCGTACTCGACCGAGACGACGCGTCGCAGCTGCTCGTAGAGCGCGCGGGCCTTCTCGACCATCGCCGCGTCCTTCCCGATCAGCGGCAGCACGGCAGCTTTGACAGGTGCGAGTTGCGGATGCAACCGCAGGACGGTGCGCTCGCGGTCGGCGACGACCTCCTCGTCGTACGCGTCGCAGAGGAATGCGAGCATCGCCCGGTTGACGCCCGCCGCCGGCTCGATCACGTGCGGCGTGTAGCGGCTGCCGTCCTGTTCCACCCACTCGAGCTTCGTGCCGCTCTGCTGGGTATGGGCGGTCAGATCGAAGTCGCCGCGGTTCGCGATACCCTCTAGTTCGGACCAACCAATCGGGAACAGGTACTCGATGTCGCTCGTGCCGCTCGAGTAGTGCGAGAGCTCGTCGGCGTCGTGGGCGCGAATGCGCAGGTGGCTCTCGCGGACGCCGAGATCGAGATACCACCGGCGGCGCTCGTCGATCCAGTACCGGTACCAGTCCTCCGCCTCGGCCGGCGGCACGAAAAACTCCATCTCCATCTGCTCGAACTCGAGTGTGCGGAAGATGAAGTTTCCCGGCGTGATCTCGTTGCGGAACGCCTTGCCGATCTGGGCGATACCGAACGGCGGCTTGCGGCGGGCGAGCTGGGCGACGTTCTTGAAGTTGATGAAGATGCCCTGCGCGGTCTCGGGCCGGAGGTAGACCCTCGTCCCGGTCTCCTCGACTGGGCCGACCCGTGTCTCAAACATCAGGTTGAACTGGCGCGCCTCCGTGAGATCGCAGTCGGACGTCTCGCCAGGATGCTTGCTCGGGCGCTGGCCGCACTGCGACTCGGCGATGTGGTCGGCTCGGTACCGCTTTTTGCAGAAGCGGCAGTCGATGAGCGGGTCGGTGAACCCGCCCACGTGTCCAGACGTCTCCCAGACCTGCGGGTGGAGGATGATCGAGGAGTCGAGGGCGACGATGTCGTCGCGCTCGCGCACCATCGCCTCCAGCCAGCGCGCCTTGACGTTCTCCTTGAGGAGCACGCCGTAGTGCCCGTAGTCGTACGAGGAGCCGAGTCCACCGTAGATCTCGGACGACGGGAAGACGAAGCCGCGGCGCTTGCAGAGGGAGACGACCGCGTCCATGGTCAGCGCATCGGGCATGGCTCAGACCCTAGCGAGGCGGCTCGGCCGGGGGTCCCGCTAGCGTGGCGCCATGGCGTCGACCGACGTGCGCGGCAGTCTCGTGTCGCCCGAACTGGAAGCCCGGGCCATTGCGTGGCGCCGGCATCTGCACGCGAACCCGGAGCTGTCGTTCGAAGAGCACGAGACGGCAGCGTTCGTCGAGGAGACGTTGCGGTCGTTCGGCGGGCTCGAGATCGAGCGCCCGACGCCGACGAGCGTCGTCGCCCGGCTGCATGGCTCAGGGCCAGGCAAGATCGTCGCCCTGCGAGCCGACCTGGACGCCCTCCCGATCCAGGAGGAGAACGACGTCCCGTACGTCTCGACGCGACCCGGTGTGATGCACGCGTGTGGTCACGACGGGCACGCGGCCATGCTGTTGGCGGCTGCTTCCGCACTCGCTGAGCGGCGCGATTCGTTCTCGGGTGAGGTGCGATTCATCTTCCAGCACGCCGAAGAGGTGCCGCCGGGAGGGGCCGTCGCGCTCGTCGCAGCCGGAGTCGTCGACGGTGTCGATCTCATGGCCGGGATCCACGTGAGCTCGAACCTGGACGCCGGGTTGATCTCGGTCATTCCGGGGGCCGTGATGGCTGCCGCCGATCTCTTCACGCTCGAGATCTCGGGTCGCGGCGGGCATGGGGCATCGCCGCACGAGACCGTCGACCCTGTCGCCGTGGCTGCCCAGGTGATCACGAATCTTCAGCACCTCGTGTCGCGAGAGACCGATCCGTTCGACAGCGCCGTCGTCTCGGTCACGACGATGCGCGGTGGCGTGGCGAGGAACGTCATTCCCGGGTCGGTGGTTCTCGGCGGGACGGTCCGAACGCTCAACGTCGAGCGCAGGGCGGAGGTTCGGGAGGCGATGGAGCGTGTGATCCGCGGCGTCACGGACGCTCATCGGGCCACTTTCGCATTCGACTACGAAGTCGGCTACGACCCGGTCGTCAACGATCCGGGCGCTGCGGCGGCGGTACGCAGCGCTATCGTCGCCGAGTTGGGCGATGCCGCGTTCGTGGAGGAGCCGCCCGTGATGGGCGGCGAGGACTTCTCCGCCTACGGCGCGGTTGTGCCCGCTGCCTTCTTCTGGGTCGGCTCCGGAAACGAGGCACTGGGGACGACGTTTCCGCACCACCACCCGCGGTTCGACATCGACGAGTCGGCGCTACGAGGCGGGGCGGCAGTGTTCGTGCGTACTGCCCTCGACACGCTCGGCTAGTGACTGCGAAAACTCCGGCGCTGGCGTTGCTCGAGCGGGAGAGCATCGCGCATTCCGTGCACGAGTACGAGCACGATCCACAAACTTCGTCGTACGGGCTCGAAGCAGCGGAGAAGCTCGGAATGGAGGCGGCGCGCGTCTTCAAGACACTCATCGCCGATGTCGACGGGACCCTCACTGTCGCCGTCGTGCCGGTCGAGGCACACCTCGACTTGCGCTCCCTCGGCAAGCGGGCGTCGATGGCCGACCCCAAGCTCGCCGAGAGGACGACCGGCTACGTCGCCGGAGGAATCAGCCCGCTCGGGCAGCGGAGGAGCCTGCCGACGCTCGTCGACGAGTCCGCGCTCGCCTTCGACACGATCTTCGTCAGCGGTGGACGCCGCGGCCTCGAGATCGAGCTGGCGCCGACCGACCTCGTCGCCCTAACGGCGGCCGAAACGCGGGCAATCGCCAGCGAACGGCAATAGACGGGCCTGTGGAACGATTGGCACAGACTTTCTACAACCAGGGACAGTCCCTGTTTTTGTGTCAATTGTGTGCCAGCTTGCCCACAGGGCGGCGGCCGATAGCGGCGCGGCTCGGTGGTCGGCCTCACCTAGCGCTTGATCCGCGACCCTGTAGCCTCCCGCCGTGAGCGACGGAGGACAGCCGGTCGAGCTTCACGTCGTGTCGGACTCCACGGGCGAGACCGCGACGCGGCTCGTGCTCGCGCTCGAGGCGCAGTTCCCCGGCCAGGCGTTCGAGATGGTGCGCCACCCACGTTGCGAGACCGTGGAAGACCTCCAGGTTGCGTGCTCGGCGGCCAGAGGGAGGCCGGCGGTGATGGTGTACACACTCGTCGAGCCGGGGCTGCGCGAGACGATGCGCCAGCTGTGCCGGCGGTCGCGCCTCCACTACTGCGATCTTCTCGGCCACCCGATCGACTCGATCTCCCGGGTGGCAGGTGTGGCGGCTCGAATGCAGCCGGGAGCCCTGGCGCCGCTCGACGACACCTACTTCCGGCGGATCGAGGCAATCGAGTTCGCCGTCAAGTACGACGACGGCGTGGGGGGTCTTGACGAAGCCGACGTCGTCCT
>JBBQPW010000213.1:0-3950 GCA_038216845.1 Gaiellales bacterium
ACGTACGAAAATGTCCCGACAAACGTGAAGAAGAACGCGCTCGCGACGACGGCGACGCGTAGCACGCGCGGATTCGTCAGCTGGCGGCGCAGGCTGCGACCCGGCCCCCGAGACGGTTTTGGCACGTCGGGCAGCGTCCGCTGGAGAACGACCGCGCTCGTCAGAGGCAGGATCGCGAGCCCGCCAACGGCCCACCTCCAACCGACGACCGAGGTGACGAGCGCCACGCCGACTCGCCCGATCAACCCGCCCGCGACGAGCGCCGACACGTAGTAGCCCATCGCTCGGGAACCGATCCGCGGCACGAACGCCTCCGTAACGTACGGCACCCCGACCGTCAGCAGTCCCGGCATGCAGGCTCCCTGCAATGCGCGGCAGGCCAAGAGTGTTCCGAAGGTCGGCGCCAGCCCGGCACCTATCGTCGGCAGGACGAGCAGCCCGCTCGCAAGCACGAGCGACCGCTTGCGGCCGATCCGGTCGGAGAGCGGCCCCCAGACGAACGCGGCCAGCGCGAGTGCGAGCACGACGGCAGACACGGTGAGGCCGGCCTCCGCAGGCGTGACGTCGAACTCCCGACCGAGCTCTGGCAGGATCGCCTGTGTCGAGTACATCGTCGCGAACATGCCGGCGCTGCCGAGCAGGAAGCCGGCCAGGCCGCTGCGCCCGTCTACGAAGAAGTCAGCGACGGTCGGGGAGCCGGGCAGCGACGCGCTCGGCGATCTCGTCGAGCAGCCCGAGCCGCATCCCTGCGAGCGGGACGCCGGTCATCAGCGAGGCCTCGAGGGTGAGCGCAACGAGGTCCTCCGGCTCGAGGTTGTGGACATGCGACTTGCCGCAGGCGCGCGCGAGCGTCTGCGTCTCGAGGGTGAGCACGCGCAGGTAGTTCGCGATGTGCCGCCCACCGAGCACCGGGTCGAAGCGCGCCGCGAGCTCCTCGTCTTGTGTGGAGATCCCGGCCGGGTCCCGGCCTGCCTGGTAGTCGTCGTAGTAGCCGGCGGCGCTACCTACGTCTCGGTAGCCAGCATCGTGCTCCGGACTGTTGTCGCCCATCGCAATCAGGGCGGCGACACCGATTGAGACCGCGTCGGCGCCGAGCGCGATCGCCTTTGCGACGTCCGCCCCGGTCCGGATCCCGCCGGAGACGATCAATTGCACCTGCCGGTGCATGCCGAGCTCCTGCAGCGCCTCCACGGCGAGGCCGACGGCGGGCAGCGTCGGTATCCCGACGTGCTCGATGAAGACGTCTTGGGTCGCCGCCGTGCCACCTTGCATCCCGTCGACGACGATCACGTCGGCGCCTGCTTTGACGGCCAATTGCACGTCGTAATACGTGCGCGTCGCACCGACCTTGACGAAGATCGGCTTCTCCCAGTCGGTGATCTCGCGCAGCTCCCCGATCTTGATCTCGAGATCGTCTGGCCCGGTCCAGTCGGGATGACGCGAGGCGCTGCGCTGGTCGATTCCTTTCGGCAGATTGCGCATCGCGGCCACGCGGTCGGAGATCTTGTGGCCAAGCAGCATGCCGCCGCCGCCCGGTTTGGCGCCTTGGCCGACGACCACCTCGATCGCGTCCGCACGACGCAGGTCGTCCGGGTTCATTCCGTAGCGGGAGGGCAGGAGCTGGTAGACGAGCGTCTCGGAGTGCTCGCGCTCTTCTGGCGTCATCCCGCCGTCGCCGGTCGTGGTCGAGGTCCCGACCTCGGTCGCGCCGCGGCCGAGCGCTTCCTTCGCCGGCGCCGAAAGCGCCCCGAAGCTCATGCCCGCGATCGTGATCGGGATCTTCAGCTCGAGCGGCTTCTCGGCGAAACGCGTGCCGAGCGTGACATCGGTGCCGCAACGCTCGCGGTAGCCCTCCAGGGGATAGCGCGAGATGCTCGCGCCGAGGACGAGGAGATCGTCGAAGTGCGGCACATGCCGCTTGGCGCCGAAGCCGCGGATGTCGTAGATCCCCTCGCGCGCGGCGCGCTGGATCTCGGCGATCACGGTGCGGTCGTACAGATACGACTCTCGGAGGTTCGGCGGCAGGTCGGCCATCAGTATGCGCTGACGTTGTCGATCTTGAAGTTGTAGAGCTGGCGCGCAGAACCGTAGCGGCGGAACTCGGCGGGATCGACATCGTCCGCGCCGGCTTGTGCAAGCAACTTGCGGAGCTCAATGACGTGCTCCTCGCGTAGCTCTTTCTCGATGCAGTCAGCGCCCAAACCAGCGACGGCTCCATGTACATAGAGCCGCGCCTCGTAGATCGAATCGCCAAGGGCGTCGCCGGCATCACCGCAGACGACGAGCCGCCCGGTTTGCGCCATGAAAGCGCTCATGTGCCCGACCGAGCCACGCACGACGATGTCGACGCCCTTCATCGAGATCCCGCAGCGCGCCGACGCATCGCCGTTGACGACCACGAACCCGCCACGCCCGGTCGCGCCCACCGACTGGCTCGCGTTCCCGTCGACGACGACCGTTCCGGACATGATGTTCTCGGCCAGCCCCGTACTCGCGTTGCCGTGCACACGCACGGTCGCGAGCTTGTTCATCCCCGCGCAGTAATAGCCGGCATGACCGTCGATCTCGACCTCGATCTCTGCGTCGATGCCGCAGGCGATCGCGTGCGCGCCGTTTGGGTTGAGCACGCGCCAGTGCCGCGGCCCCGCGGCGCCACCAGCAACATCATGTAGCCGTTGGTTCAACTCGCGCAGCGGTGTCGTCGCGAGATCGACGACCTCGACCGCCGTCTCCTCCACTGTCGTCATACGACCGCGGCCCTCTCCCAGACGTAGACGACTCCCGGCTCGGGCTCCCACATGCGTGCATCGGCAGCACCCGGGAGCACCGCGATCGCGCGCCACTCCGACGCCATCGCGACCCAATCGTCGGTCTCCGCGAGCACCGCCGGCTTGCAGGCGATCGGGTCCCGCAGTACCGCAAAGCCATCAGCCGTCCCGACAGCGAACGTGTAGAAGCCGTCGAGATCGTCGAGGCACCCTTCGAGCGCCTGCTCCAGCGACGCACCTTCGCGCAGCCGCCAGGCGAGATAGCCCGCGGCAACCTCGGTGTCGTTCTCGGTCTGGAACTCGATCCCCTCGCGGCGGAGACTCCGGCGCAGGCGGTTGTGGTTCGACAGCGAGCCGTTGTGGACGAGGCAGAGGTCGAGGCCAGTCGAAAACGGGTGCGAGCCCTCCGTAGTCACACGGCTCTCGGTCGCCATGCGCGTGTGGCCAAGCGCGTGTGTGCCCTGGAACTCGCTCAGCCGAAACTGCTCCACGAACTGCTCCGGCAGGCCGGTCTCCTTGTAGATCTCGATCACCTGACCCGCGCTCATCACGCGCAGCCTCGGATGGTGCTCACGCACCCAGGCCTCCGCCTCCGCGTCCTCCACGTCGACGACAACAACGGCGTGACTCGCGCGGACACCCGGCTTCGGAGCGCCGCCGAACGCCGAGCCGAGCTCGGCGCTGAGCGCATCCCAGTCCTCGTGCGGGTCGGGCGAGTACAGCGTGAGCTTGGTCGACCCGGCCGGCACAGGATCGCGGTACACCGCGACGCCGGCGCTGTCAGGCCCGCGGCTGCTCATCTGCGTGAGCATCGCCGCGAGATGCACGCCGAGGCGTGCCTCGATCTCAGCCGACTTCGCAAACAACCCAACGATCCCGCACATGGAAGGGAATCTATAGGCAGACGAAGCCGCGCCCGACATGAGCGGGCGCGGCATCCGAAGCAGGGGAACTCTCGCCAGTTCCCGAGCAGGAAAGCGAAGCGGTGCGAAGGGAACACGCGAGCCGCGAAAGCGGCAAGCGCTAGAACCGAGTCAAATACTCGCGGATCTCCCATGGCGTGACCTGCTCGTGGTACCGCGCCCACTCGTCGCGCTTGGTGCGGACGTAGTAGTCGACGTAGTCCTCGTCGCGGCCGCGGCCGAACGCCTTGCGGAGGACATCGTTGCCCTCGAGCTCGCG
>JBBQPW010000214.1:0-3878 GCA_038216845.1 Gaiellales bacterium
TTGATCACCGGGACGATCAGGCCCTTGCCGTCGGCGAGCGCGACTGCGATGCCGAGGTTGACGAAACGCCGCGTGAGGATCGCGTCGCCCCTGAGCTCCGCGTTGATCCACGGGTAGTCGCCGAGCGTGTCGACCGTCGCACGTGCGATGAAGGCGAGGTACGTCGGGTTGACGCCGTACGCCTCCAGGTACTCGCGCTTCAGCTTCACGCGGGCCGCGACGATCTTGGACATGTCGACTTCGATCGCGCTCGTCACGTGCGCGGAGATGTCGAGCGACTTGCGCATGTGCTCGGCGACGCCGCGGCGCATCGCGGTCATCGGCTCGAGCGACTCACCTGCCTGCGCCTCGGGCGCGGCCGCGGGCGCGACAACGGGGGCGGCCGCTGCGACGGGTGCCGGGACAGGGGGTGGAGGCGCGGGTGCCGCGACGACCGGTTCGACAACCGGTTCGTCGACCGTGGGTGCCACGGGGGCAGGTGTCGGTGTGGGCGTGGGCGCCGGCTCGATCGCGGGCGCGACTGCTGGCTCTGGCGTCGCGCCGGCTCCCGATTCGATGAAGCCGAGGATGTCCTTCTTCGTGACCCGCCCACCGGTGCCGGTTCCTGCGATCCTGCTCGTGTCGACGCCGTGGTCTGCCGCGATGCGTGCCACAACAGGAGAGACGAACGACCGACCGTTGCCCTCCGCGCCGACTGCTTCGGTAGGCACGACGAGAGCGACCATCGGGACGACCGGCTCCTCGAGTGGCACGGGGGTCGCCGACACGGGCTCGGGCGCCGGCTCGGGCTCGTCCGGTACCGCCTCGACAGGAGCAACGGCCCCCTCGCCGGCCGAGATCACGGCGAGCACCGTCCCGACATCGACTGTCTCACCCTCCTGCACCAGGATCTCGGCGAGGACGCCCTCCCCAGGGCTCGGGATCTCGGTGTCGACCTTGTCTGTCGAGATCTCGAGCAGCAGCTCGTCCAGAGCGATCGGCTCGCCCAGCTGCTTCAGCCACTTCGTGACCGTCCCCTCCGAGACGGAGACGCCCATCTGGGGCATCACGACCTCGGTGCGGGTTCCGGTTGCCACGTTCGTGCCTCCTTAGTAATCCAGGAGCGCGCGCAGCGCTCTGGCGACATCGTCGACTTGCGGGATGAAGGCCTTCTCGAGCGGCGGCGAGAACGGGACCGGGCAGTCAGGTGCCGCGAGCCGCCGGACGGGCGCGTCGAGGTGCTCGAACGCCTCCTCCGCGATCGTGGCCGCGATCTCGCCGCCAAAGCCGCCGGTGCGCGTGTCCTCGTGCAGGACGAGCACCTTCGAGCACCTGCGCACGCTCGCGAGGACTGCCTCCCTGTCCCATGGGATCAGGGTGCGGAGATCGAGCACCTCGACGGAGACGTCGTCTGCTTCGAGCTGCTTCGCGGCCTCTTCGGCCGTGTAGACCATCGCGCCCCAGGTGATCACCGTGACGTCCTCGCCCGCACGATGGACGCGCGCCTCGCCAAAAGGTGTCGTGTAGCGCTCGTCCGGGACCTCGCCCTTGATCCGGCGGTACAGGTGCTTGTGCTCGAAGAAGAGCACCGGGTTCGGGTCGGCGATGGCGGAGATCAGCAGGCCTTTCGCATCCTCCGGCGTCGCCGGGCAGACGATCTTCAAGCCGGGGATGTGCGCGAAGGAACTCTCGGGGTTCTGCGAGTGGAACGGCCCGCCGGAGAAACCGCCGCCAGACGGCAGGCGCAGCACGATCGGGATCGGCGTCCCGGCGCGATAGCGCTGCTTCGCTGCCACGGTCACGAGATGATCCCACGCGCAGGACACGAAATCGGCGAACTGCATCTCGGCAACGGGCCGCAAGCCCATCAAGGCCGCGCCCGTCGCGCCGGCGACGATCGCCGTCTCGGAGAGCGGCGTGTCGATCACGCGCCAGGGGCCGAACTCCTCCTGGAACCCCTGCGTCACCTTGAACGCG
The DNA here is from genome assembly GCA_038216845.1 of Gaiellales bacterium. Classification (GTDB taxonomy): domain Bacteria; phylum Actinomycetota; class Thermoleophilia; order Gaiellales; family Gaiellaceae; genus Gaiella. The sequence goes on from JBBQPW010000214.1 coordinate 1,957, forward strand.
CCGCCGTAGACGCCGACATCCTCGCCGAGCACGAAGACGCGCGGATCGTGCCTCATCTCCTGGCGAAGGCCGTCGCTGATCGCCTGCAGGTATGTCCTCTCGGCCACGTCTCAGCTCACTTGTGATGCGGTGTGTCGAGTTCCTCGGCGGTCGCGAAGACGCCGTCGAGGAGGGTCGCAGGGTCAGGCATGGGTGACTCCTCTGCGCGCTGGATGGCATCGTTGAGGAGCTTCTTGACGCCGGAGGTGACCTCGTCCTCCTCCTCGTCGGTTATCCCGGCAAACGCGCGCAGCCAGGTGCGATAGCGCTCGATCGGGTCGCGGCGGCTCCATTCCTCGAACATCTCCTTCGGGACGTAGTACGCATCGTCGTGCACCGCGTGCCCTTCCATCCGGAGCGTGACCGACTCGATCAGCGTCGGCCCGCCGCCGTCGCGCGCCTTCTCGATCGCGCGCCGCGCCTCGCGGTACACCGCGAGGATGTCGGTGCCGTCGACGACGACTCCCTCGAACCCATAGGCAGCTGCTCTATCGGCGAGATGCTCGACGGCGTACTCGAGATGGGACGGTGTCGAGTAGGCCCACTGGTTGTTGTCGATCACGAACACGACCGGCAAACGCCGCACGCCGGCGAAGTTCATCCCCTCGTGGGCGTCGCCGCGCGCGGACGCACCCTCGCCGCACCAGGCGACAGCGACGCGTTTCTCCTCGCGGATCCGGAAGGCGAGCCCCATGCCGACCGCCACCGGGAGCATTGCCGGCAGGTGGCTGACCATCGCATGCAGCCCGAGATTGGCGTCGCCGATGTGGACGTTGCCGTCGCGGCCGATCGTCGGCCCGTCGGCGCGGCCCATGTACTGGGCGAAGACGCGCCACGGCTCGACGCCGCGGGTGATGTGCACGCCCATGTCGCGCTGCAGCGGGCAGCCGACATCCTCGGCTGCCATCGCGGTAGCTACTGCCACGGACGCTGCTTCGTTGCCGCGCCCTGTGTAGAACGAGCCGGGAATCTTGCCCTGCTTGTAGAGGATGTGGCCGCGCTCCTCGATCCCGCGCGTGATCAGCATGTTGCGGTACATGCCGAGGAGGTCCTCGTGGTCGAGGCCCGCGTCCTTGACTTCCTGGAGCGAGCCGACCGGCTCAGCCTCACGTACCGCCATGCGTCGTCTCCTCTCCGGTCTCCGGGGCGAGGTCGGCTGCACTGTACCGAGTCGCCCGGAGTGCCCGGCACCTGTCTCACCTACAGTTCCCCTGATGGCGAAGGTGAAACGGAACTGGATCCAGGAGGAGCGCCGATCGGCGCTCGGCGACTGGGTGGCCTTCTGCCTCCGCTGCGGCTTCACGCTCCGCTTCTTCGAGGCGGGCGAGGCCGAGATCCGTGCTGCCTGCCCCCAGTGCGACGGTCTTCTCCGTCACCGCTGCCCGAAATGCAGCGCCTTGATCGCCTCTGCGTTTGCGGTGGAGTGCGAGGAGTGCGACGCAGAGCTTCGTCCAGCAGAGCTGTTCGGCAGCCCGATTCGCAAGCCGGGCCGCTAGAACATCGTCCCGACGATCTGCGAGAAGCGGATCACGGTTACCGTCTCGTCCTCGGTCACGTCGCGGTTGTAGAGCTGCGAGAGCCAGCGGGCGAGTTCGTCGACACGCCGGATCTCGGGGTTGTCGTGCTCGATCTCGCGCGGAGAGAGCTCACCGAGGGGCTTGACCTCGACCTTGTCGATCACCGCGTCGAAGATCTTCTCCCGCTGTCCGTAGCGGACACCGACGAGGACGGTGACGATCATTCCCTTCTTGTACTTCGCAGACTTGTCACCGAGCCGGATGGTGGCCGTCTTGCGCTGGTTGCGAAGCTGGTCGGCGACCAGCGGCGAGTAGAAGTTGAGCGCGAACATCGCCACCGGCGGCAACTATAGAGGCTGGTCAGCC
>JBBQPW010000215.1:0-3855 GCA_038216845.1 Gaiellales bacterium
CGGGCAAGCTCCGGTCCGAGCGCTTCTTCGAGCCGCGCCTTCACCGGCGGACGGGTCGTCGGAATCCCACTGATAGCGAGGCAGTGGCGCAGCAACATGTCGTCGGCAAGCTCTGTCCGTGGCGGTCGTACGAGCGCTGCATCCATGCCACTGGTGATCGGCTTCTGGGTCATCGAGCGATCATCCCTCCCGGGAGTGAACGGTGCGCACGGCCGCACGTGACGCCCAACACCGCGAGTTGTACCGCACCCGCCGGACGGTGGCGAACTATGTGAGTCAGTACGCGATCAGCGCGTGGCTGTCGTACCCGGCGAGCCGCTCGCGACCGCCAAGGAACGTCAGCTCGACGACGAACAGCGCGCCGACGACGAGACCGCCCAGCTGCTCGACGAGCTCGATCTTCGCGGACGCCGTCCCGCCGGTGGCGAGAACATCGTCGAGGACGATGACCCGCTGACCCGGCGCAATGGAGTCGGAATGGATCTGCAAGGTGTCGTTTCCGTACTCGAGCGCATAGGTCGCGTCGACGGTCTTCCATGGCAACTTGCCGGGTTTCCGTGCAGGAACGAAGCCGCAGCCGAGCGCGTAGGCCAGTGCTCCGCCGAAGATGAACCCGCGCGCCTCCGCACCGAGGATGATGTCCGGTGCCCGCGGCCCCGCCCACTCGGCGAGCCGGTCGATCGATTCCCTGAACGCCGCCGGGTCGGCGACGAGGGGCATAATGTCCTTGAACAGGATCCCCGGTGTCGGGAAATCCGGGACGTCGCGGATCTTGCTCTCGAGATCCACGGCCATCAACGCTCCACGAGCTGCCGCAGGTCACGCATGAAGAGCAGTTGGGCGAGCTCCTGCGACACTGCAGCGAGCGTCTCGAGATCGTCCAATGCGCCCTTGCGCCGCTCCGGGTTGCGGGAGCGCAATGCCGGCGCGACCAGCTGCTCGAGCAACGCCGATTGTCGCCCAGCCGCGGTACGGAACGCACGGAGATGGCGCGCATCGATCCCGAAACGAGCAAGCCTTGAGCAGGCCACGGCCACATCGACATCGCCCTCGCGATAGAGACGATCTCCCGCCTCGATTCGCGGCAGCAGCAGCCCGTACTCCTCGAGTTGTCGTGCGAGCTCCACGCTGATGCCGGCACGCTCGCACAACTCGCTGATGTCAACCTCGTCTTCGGCATCGCGCAGGTTCTGGGCGCGGCGCTTCGTGCGCTCCGCGCCCGGCATCGCGAGCGACTGCCTGATCACGCGGAGGGGCAGAAACTCGTCGCGCTGCAACCGCAGGATCATCTCCAGGCGCTCGACGTCGTCGTCCGAGAAGAGCCGGTAGCCGCCACGCGTGCGCTTCGGCGTGAGCAGTCCCTGATCCTCGAGGTAGCGAATCTTCGAGATCGAGACGTCGGGGAACTCGGCGCGCAGGCGCTCGCAGACGGCACCGATCGTGTGCGGATGCGATGCGGTGCGTTTGTCTCCGTGAGCCGTAGTGGTCATCGCTGGAGGAAGGTCAGCCTGTATTTCCCGACCTGCACTTCGTCGTCATCGTGCAGTTCGATGGATTCCACGCGACGGCGATTCACGAACGTGCCGTTGAGGCTTCCGAGGTCGCGAATCGTAAAGCGCTCACCCTGCTGGAGGAGCTCAGCGTGGCGGCGCGACACGGTGACATCGTCGAGGAACACATCGCAGTCGGGAGAGCGTCCGATGAGCGTGCGCTCGGCCGAGAGGGCGAAACGCTCCCCCGCCCTGCCGCCACCGACGCGAACGACGAGCGCCGTACCGCCGAGCGCGTCCTCGAACACTCCGGACTCTTCCTGGTGCACGTCCTCCGGACCGAGATTCATCGTCGTCTCGCCGCCGGTGTCATGCGCAAGCAACGCCCCACAGCGGGCGCAGTAGTTGACCGCAGCCGGACTCTGGAAGCCGCATTCGGGGCAGTAGACGTGGCTCACGCCTGCCCGTCGTCCTGGGGACGAGCACGCCCTGTGAGGACGCGTGCGAGGTCGGACACCTCCACGGTTCCGTTACGCAGACGCGCGTAGCGGGCCGCGCGGAGGATCTCGATCTGCCCGTGCAGGAAGCGACGACGCAACGAGATGTCGTCCTCCTCACGCTCGAGCTCGTGGATCATCGAGCGCAGCGAATCGTCAGGGAATGTCGCGAGATCCGGCAGCGGCTCAAGCTCGTGCTCGGGCGGGACCTCGCCGCTCCCCTCGTACAGGGGCCGTGTGTGCGGCACCACGTCGTGTTCCGGGAGCGCACCGCTCTCGAGCTGTCTGCGCAGCCGTTCGACGTGCTCCTGGCGCAGGATGTCGATCCGCCCGTGCAACACTCGCCGGCGGAAGGAGATGCGGTCCTCCTCCCGCTCGAGCGAGCCGATCATCGCGGCAAGGTCGTCGTCGGAAAGTGTTGCGAGATCAGGAAGCAGTTCCACTGTGCCCTTTCGTCGTTGCCCGTCTCCGACATGCCTGGTCTGATTGAAGCAGGCATCCCGTCGAGGGGTCAACCTCAGCTTGAGCGTCCGGTCTTGGTTCGCCCTGGAGAGCTTTGTCCCTCCCCGACGCGATGGCGCGCCGCGACGGCATACTGGGCCGCAGCGCCGAGCGCGATCGCAAGCCCGAACCAGAACAGCCACAACGGCCACTCGGTGCCGCGATCGGTGACGATCAAACCGGTGAGCGCCGCGTACAGAATCCAGGTACCGAGCTTTCCGAGCCTCGTGACGCCTATCGCGACACCGCGCGGCGCGAGCAGCTGATAGCCGACGACGAGCAGCAGATCGCGCCCGATGACGATCAGCGCGCCTGGCCACGGGAGTCGTCCGTCGCGCCAGAGAAGAAGAGCAGCGACCGAAATCATCACCCGGTCCGCGAGTGGGTCGGCGATTCGCCCGAAGCGCGACTCGACCCGCCAATGTCGCGCAAGCCACCCGTCGATCTGGTCGGTGGCGGCCGCTCCTGCGAAGAACAACCCTGCCGCGACCGCGGCACCGCTCCCTGCCGAGACGAAGAGCGCAGCGAACACGGGCACGGCCGCAAAGCGCAGAAGCGTGAGGATGTTCGGCAGGTGCCGTCTGATCCCGTCTGGTTCTCGGGCCATGCCCAAGCCTATGCCCACGCCTGTCGAAGGGCCGCTTGGTAGCGTCGGCTTCGGTGAACGTCCTCCGCCTACCCGGATTCGTCAACGCGCACAGTCACGCGTTCCAGCGTGCGCTGCGCGGACGGGCGGCCGGCGCGGACTTCTGGGCGTGGCGCGACGGGATGCTCGCCGAGGCGGAACGCCAGACACCCGACCTCGTTCGCTCCTCGTATGCGGCGACCTACCGCGAGATGCGTGCGGCGGGCTTCACAGCCGTCGGTGAGTTCCATTACCTCGGCGTGCCCGAGGCGCGCGCGGCCGCCGAGGCTGCGGCTGAAGCCGGCATCGCGTTCGTGCTGCTCCATGTCGCGTACGCGCGCGGGGGTCTCGCCAGATCGCGCCAGGTCTCGGTCGTCGACTATCTCGCGGAGGTCGACGTGCTTCGAGCGGAGGGGATTGCCGTGGGCGTCGCCCCCCACTCCGTCCGCGCCTGCCCGGCGGATTGGCTCGAGGAGATCGGCCGCTACGCGGTCGCGGAGGGCGTGCCGTTGCATGTACACGCCGACGAGCAGCCACGCGAGATCGAGGAGTGCCTGGCCGAGCACGGTTGCCGGCCGATAGAGCTCCTCGCGCGGACTGGCTGTCTGACCGATCGCTCGGCCGTCATCCACGCAACCCATGCCGACGGCGCCGAGCTCGACCTGCTCGCCGCGCACGGGTCGGCCGTGTGCGCTTGCCTGACGACGGAGGCTGATCTCGGAGACGGGTTCCTGCCGACGGG
>JBBQPW010000216.1:0-3834 GCA_038216845.1 Gaiellales bacterium
GGGCGCGACGGCGATCCGACGCCAGAGGAGCAGGGCTACCTCCATTGCGGCCCGAGCGGCTCGGGCCACTTCGTGAAGATGGTCCACAACGGCATCGAGTACGGCTTGATGGCCGCGTACGCCGAGGGGCTCAACATCCTCCAGCATGCGAACGCAGGCGCGACCGAGCGCGCTGACGACGCCGAGACGACCCCGCTGCGCGATCCCGACCTGTACCGCTACGAGCTCGACCTGCCGGCAATCGCCGAGGTCTGGCGGCGCGGCAGCGTCGTCCAGTCGTGGCTGCTCGATCTCACAGCACAGGCGCTGCGCCAGAGCCCGGACCTCGGCGACTACGCGGGACGCGTCTCCGACTCGGGCGAGGGTCGCTGGACCGTGCTGGCCGCGATCGACGAATCGGTTCCCGCTCCGGTGCTGTCGGCGGCGTTGTTCGAGCGCTTCTCGTCGCGCGGAGAGGCCGACTTCGCGAACAGGGTGCTCTCGGCGATGCGCCACGGCTTCGGCGGCCACCTGGAGAAGAGTGAGTAATGCATGACGTCGTTGTTCTGTTCGACGTCGACAACACCCTGCTCGACAACGATCGTGTCACCGACGATCTCCACGGCTACCTCGAGCACGAAATCGGCGCCGGGCAGGCAGGCGAGTATTTCGCCCTTTTCGAGGAGCTGAGGCGGGAGCTCGGGTACGCCGACTACCTGGGGGCGCTGCAGCGCTTCCGCATCGCGCACCCCCACGAGCTGCGGGTTCTGCGAGCGTCGTCGTGGCTCGTCGATTACCCGTTTGCCGACCGTCTCTACCCCGGAGCACTCGACGTCCTCGCGAGGTTGAGCAGTGTCGGCCCGACGGTGATCCTCACAGACGGCGATGTTGTCTTCCAGCCGCGTAAGATCGAGCGTTCGGGGATCCTCGCAGCGGTCGACGGGCGTGTGCTCGTCTATGTCCACAAGGAGCGGGAGCTCGCCGATGTCGAGCGTCGGTTCCCCGCACGCCGCTACGTCCTCGTCGACGACAAGCTGCGGATCCTCGCCGCCGTGAAGAGCGTCTGGGGCGACCGAGTCACCACCGTTTTCCCACGCCAAGGGCACTATGCGCATGATCCGGCGACACTCGCCGCGTACCCGGAGGCGGACATCGCGACCATCGCGGTGGACGCAATCGCAGACCTCATGCAGCTCGATCTCGGCTTGATCTGAGCCTGCAGCGGCTCAAGCGACGGCCGCAATGAGCCGATTAGCCGCAAGCAGGCATGAATCCTCAGCCGAACACCTCCGCGGCCCATATCCGGCTGCTTCCCGACACCAACGGCGTGCCCCCAACGCCGGCGGGCGCCCCGGTGCCAGCCGCCGGGCGTCCCGAAAACCTCGTTGAGTCGTACCAACGGCTGGCCGACGTCTTCCACGACGTCCTCTCCGAACAGAGCCTCGATGGTCTCCTCGACCGCATCGCCGATGCGCTCACGCCGCTGATCCCGTACGACGACATGCACATCTACGAGGTCGACATGGCCAAGCGGGAGATGATCCCGCGGCTCGCACGCTCACGCTGGGCGGCGGAGATCCTCGCCGAACGGTTCCCGTTCGGCGCAGGCATCACCGGGTGGGCCGTCGAGCACCGTGAGCCAGTCCTCGCCAACCAGGCGCACCTCGACCCGCGCGTACGGTTCGTCGCGGGAACGCCAATCGAGCCGGAGGCGCTGATCGTCGTGCCGCTGATCGCCCGCGGCAACCTCAAAGGAACGCTCAACATCTACCGCGAGGGGGAGGACGTCTCCTTCAGCGAGGAGGAGTTCAGGCTCGCGACACGCTTTGGTGACGCCGCGGCGCTCGCGCTCGACAACGCTCATATCCGCGCAAGCCTCGAGCACCAGGCGCAGACCGATCCACTTACAGGTCTCTACAACCACCGCGCGTTCCACGAGCTGCTGCGCAAGGAACTGCTGCGAGCGTCGTCGGCGCACGACACGGTTTCCGTCGTGATGCTCGACCTCGACGACTTCAAACGGGTCAACGACATCCACGGTCACGCGCTCGGTGATCACGTCCTCGCCGAGGTTGCCGACGTCCTGCGTACGGGTATCCGTGGCGACGACGCCGTCTTCCGGATCGGCGGCGAGGAGTTCGCAATCATCGCGCCCTCTGTCGACCTCATCACCGCCGAGGGCCTCGCGCGGCGACTCGCCGGCGCAATCGCCACCACGGAGTTCGAGGCTGTCGGAAACATCACCGTGTCCGTCGGCGTAGCGATCGGACCCGAGCATGCCGCGAACCCGCGAGAGCTCGTCGCCTGCGCCGAGGCGGCGATGATGACCGCCAAGTCGCGCGGGAAGCACAAGATCGTCGTCTTCGACGAGCACACGACGGAGCGCCCCGGCAAGTCGCTCATCCGACGCGAGGATGTCAGGTCGATCGCCCACCTGAAGATGCTGCAGAGCGCATCCGGGAAGCTCGGCCGGCTCAACGACACACGCGAGATCGGCAACACCGTCGCAGATGAGCTGCGACAGCTGATCGACTACCACAACTGTCGCGTGTTCACGCTCGAGGACGACCAGCTGACGCTCGTCACGTTTCGCGGCGAGCTCACCGGGGCACCCGGCGTCGGCGGCCCTCAGGCCCTCGTCCGCGAGGTAGGCGAGGGAATCACCGGGCATGTCGCGGCAACGGGCGAACCGCTGCTCACCGGTGATGCGGCGAACTGCGAGTTCGGGGTTCTGATCCCCGGGACGGACTCGATCGAGGAATCGCTACTCGCAGTTCCGCTGACCTACGGCTCGCGTGTCGTCGGGGTGATCGTGATCTCGAAGCTCGGCCTCGACCAATTCGACGCGGATGATCTGCGGCTCCTGGAGGTCCTTGCCGCCCACGCTTCAGTGGCGGTCGTGAATGCACAGCTGTTCGAGGTGCAACGCCGGGAGGCTGAGAGCGCGAAGGCGCTCCTCATGCTCTCGCAGGAGCTCGCGTCGCTCACAGAGATCGACGATGTCGCCGAACAGGTCGCGCGGCGCGCGGCCCAGATCCTCGGCTCGGCGCACGTCTCGGTCTGGCTCCCGACGTCGGGAACCGAGATCGAATGCGTGGCGTGCTGGTGCGAGGACGAGAAACGCCGCGAGCAGACGGTCGGAGTGCGGCTGGACGTGTCAACCGTCATGCGGCTGAAAATGTCAACTGCCCCGTACACGATCGACCTCTCGAAGCGCGAGCTCGACACCGGCGACCTTCCGGTCGGCACCGGAGCGTTCGCCATCGCCCCACTCCAGCTCGAGGGCTATCGAGGCTGCATCGCCGTCGAGGCGGCGGACGGGATCGACTTCGGCGAACGGTCGCTCGAGCTGCTCGGGGGCGTTGCGAGCCAGGCGAAGCTCGCGATCTCGAACGCACTTGCCTTCAGTGAGCTGGAGCGGACGTTTCTTTCGACCGTCGAGGCGCTTGCGAACGCGCTCGAGGCGAAAGACGAATACACGCACTCGCACGCGCGGTGGATCACGGATCTCTCCGTGCGCGTCGGGCGCGAACTGGGACTCCGGGAGGCCGCGCTGAAACGACTGGAGCTCGGTGCTCTCTTCCACGACATCGGGAAGATCGGGATTCCGGCTGACATCCTCCTGAAGCCCGCGCCGCTGACCCCGAAGGAGCGTGCCCTCGTCGAAACGCACCCCGCGCTCGGCGAGCGGATCCTCGCGCCCATCGGCCAGCTCGCGGAGGTGCGGCCGATCGTCCGTGCGTGCCACGAACGGTGGGACGGGACAGGCTACCCGGACGGTCTCCGCGGGGAGAGCATCCCGATCGAGGCACGCATCATCTTCACCTGCGACGCCTTCCACGCGATGACGACCGA
>JBBQPW010000217.1:0-3801 GCA_038216845.1 Gaiellales bacterium
GTTCTCGAACGAGAAGGGTTACGGGTTCATCGAGCGCGAGGGTGGGGACGACGTCTTCGTCCACTTCTCCGCGATCACGATGGACGGCTACAAGTCGCTGACCGAGGGTCAGCGGGTGCAGTTCGAGGTCGTCCAGGGCCCCAAGGGTGCCCAGGCGGCGAACGTCTCGGCCGCCTAGCCTTTTCGGGATTCGAGCTTCGTGCTACGGGCCTCCGAGAGGGGGCCCGTAGTGTGTGTACTGGCGTGCGCATGGAAGGATGAGTGGGATGGCGATCACACGAGGTGAGGTGCTGCACGTCGCGCGGTTGGCGCGCCTCGACCTGCGCGATGACGAGATCGAGCAGCTGACCGCAGAACTCGGCGCCATCCTCGACGCGGTCGGGAAAGTCGCCGAGCTGGATCTTTCCGACGTGCCTCCGACCTCGCATCCGCTGTCCGTCGTCAACGTGCTGGCCGACGACGAGCCCGAGCCGTCGCTCGCTCTCGACCAGGTGCTGGCGAACGCTCCTTCGGTCGACGGCCCCCTGTTCCGCGTCCCGCCGACGGTCTGACGCGGTTGTGACACCCGTGATCGACACGCTGCGGCTGACTGCCGAGGAGGCAATCGGTTTGCTTGAGCGCAAGGAGCTATCCGGCGCCGAGCTGCATGCCACCTACATCGCCGCGATCGCCGAGCGCGATCCCGAGCTGCACTGTTTCCTTAGCACGGTCGACGAACCGGTGGGCGCGGGAATCCCGATCGCGCTCAAGGACGTCATCTCGACGCGCGGCGTTGAGACGACGGCCGGCTCGCGGATCCTCTCGGGCTACGTCCCGGTGTTCGACGCGACGGTCGCCGAGCGCTGCAAGGGAGCCGGTCTGACGTTGCTCGGGAAGACGAACACCGATGAGTTCGCCATGGGTTCGTCGACCGAGAACTCGGCCTGGGGCCCGTCGCGGAATCCATGGGATCCGACCCGCGTTCCGGGTGGTTCTGGTGGCGGTTCGGCGGCAGCGGTGTCGGCAGGCCTTGCGCCGTGGGCGCTCGGTTCGGACACCGGCGGCTCGATCAAACAGCCGTCCGCGCTCTGCGGCAATGTCGGGCTCCGTCCCACCTACGGGACCGTCTCCCGATACGGCGTCGTAGCCTTCGCCTCAAGCCTCGACCAGGTCGGGCCGGTGGCGAAGAACGTACGGGATTGCGCGCTTCTCTACTCGGTCATCGCGGGCCGCGATCCGCGCGATGCGACGACGGTTGAGCTGCCGGAGCCGGTGCTGCTCCCGAGTGACGACCGTCTCGACGGGTTGCGGATCGGCATTCCGAAACAGATCGACGTGCTGGACGCGATCGAGCCCGGCGTGCGCGCCTCGTTCGACCAGGCAATCGTGCGGGCGCGCGAGCTTGGCGCGGAGGTTGGCGAGTGCGACCTGCCGCTCTCGTTCGAGTACGGGATGGCCTGCTACTACCTTGTCGCGCCCGCCGAGGCCTCGTCCAACCTCGCGCGCTACGACGGCGTCCGCTACGGACAGCGGGTCGACGGGGCGACGTATCGCGAGATGGTCGAGCGGACGCGCGACGCCGGCTTCGGCCCCGAGCCGAAACGCCGGATCATGCTCGGCACCTATGCACTCTCCGCCGGCTACTACGACGCGTTCTACGGGCAGGCGCAGCGGGTGAGGACGCTGCTGATTCGCGAGCATCGCGCGGCGCTCGACACGTTCGACGTCATCGCGACCCCGACCTCGCCGACCGTCGCCTTCCCGCTCGGCGACAAGGCGACCGACCCGCTGGCGATGTACGCCTGCGACGTGCTCACGATCCCCTCGTGCCTCGCCGGGCTACCGGGCCTCAGCTTGCCGTGCGGGCTGTCGGAGGGGCTTCCGGTAGGACTGCAGCTGATCGGCCAACAGTTCGGCGAGAACACGCTCTTCCGTGCGGGGCATGCGCTCGAACAGGCAATCGGCTTCGACACGGTTCCGACGAGGTACCGGTAGTGGCCACTCCAACGCCGAGTTGGGAGCCGGTGATCGGGCTCGAGATCCATGTCCAGCTGAAGACGCGGACGAAGATGTTCTGCCGCTGCTCGTCCGGCTATGGCGCTGGCGAGAACACGCAGACGTGCCCCGTGTGCCTTGGTTTTCCCGGCGCGTTGCCGGTGCCGAACCGGCAGGCGATCGACTGGACGATCAAGCTCGGGCTCGCGCTCGACTGCGAGATCGCTGCGCGCGCCGTGTTCTCGCGCAAGAACTACTTCTACCCGGATCTGCCGAAGGGCTATCAGATCTCGCAGTACGATCTGCCCTCTTGCGTAAATGGCAATATGCTCGTGCCGACGGAGAACGGTGACCATGTCGTCGGAATCGTCCGTGCCCATCTCGAGGAGGACGCGGCGAAGACCGTCCACGTCGGCGGCGCCACCGGTCGCATCGGCGGTGCCGAGACGTCGCTCGTCGACTTCAACCGCGGCGGCACTCCTCTCGTCGAGATCGTCACGGCGCCCGACATCTCCTCCTCGGAGGAGGCTCGGCGGTTCCTCCAGCTGTTGAGACAGACAATCGTCGAGCTCGGGATTTCGGACGCCGAGATGGAGAAGGGAACACTCCGTGTCGATGCGAACGTCTCCGTCCGGCCGTCGGGGTCGACCGAGCTGCGGACGCGCTGCGAGCTGAAGAACATGAACTCGTTCAGCTACGTCGCACGCGGGATCGACGCCGAGGCGGCGCGGCAGATCGGCGTCTGGGAATCGGGCAGCGAGCTGCTCCAGGAAACGTTCGACTTCGACGCAGCGACGGGCACGCTTACGCCGCGACGCTCAAAGGAGGAGGCCGACGACTACCGCTACTTCCCCGAGCCCGATCTCGTCCCGGTCGAGCCGTCGGCCGAGCTCGTCGAGCGGCTGCGAGCCGAGCTGCCGGAGCTTCCGGCGACGAGGATCCGACGTGTCGAGAGGGATCTCGGCCTCGACCAGGCGGTCGTGCTCGTCAGCGGTGGCCTCGATGGGTTGTGGGCGGCGGCCGTCGCTGCCGGCGCCGACGGCAAGGTCGCGGCGAACGTGATCGCGAACAACGTGGTCGGTGCGGGTGTCGATCCTGCGGCGGTCTCTCCCGGGGAGCTCGCGAGACTCGTGGGCGCGCGCGATCGGATCCCACGTCAGGCGTTCGACGAGGCGATCGGCAAGCTCGGTGAGCCCGGGTTCAGCGCGGAGCCCTATCTCGCCGATGAGGCCGTCTCGGACGAGGCTCTGCTCGAGCCGATCGTGGATGCGATCCTCGCCGCTAACGCAGCGCAGGTCGAGGCGTATCGCGGCGGGAAGACAGGTCTGCTCGGCTTCTTCGTCGGCCAGGTAATGAAGGAGACCGGCGGCAAGGCGAATGCCCGCGCGGTGAACGAGCTCGTGACGAAGAAGCTCGCGGGGTAGTCAGCGCGTCACCACGACTCCGCCGTAGAGCAATGCGGCCGCGACTGCGAAGAACGCCGAGGTGCCCGCCTCGCCGAGGCCGGTGAGCGCGCTGCCGAGCGCGGCTACGCCGACGCCCGCGAGGATGAGCACGTTGCCGAGCGGGCGTCGACGAAGCGTTGCGAGCGCGACGGCGACGACGGCGAGCGTCCCGAGTGAGTTCCCCGCGATGGCGAGGACACGAGCGGGGAACACATCGAGATGTCCCTGGGCGCTCGGGATCCCCCTTCCGTCGACGACACGCGTCAGCGGCATTGCGACTGCGACTCCGATAGCGAGTCCGCTGTAGACAAGGCCGATCGGAGCCGCCCGGCGGAAGCCGGCGCGCAGGAGCGATCCGACCCCGAGCAGTGGCGCGGTCAGC
>JBBQPW010000218.1:0-3798 GCA_038216845.1 Gaiellales bacterium
CGCCGACGGCGTCGTCGTCAACCCCGGCTCCTGGACGCACTACGCGTGGTCGATCCACGACGCGCTCGAGCCGTTCGCAGGGCCGATCGTCGAGGTGCACATCTCCGACATCACTGCGCGCGAGGAGTGGCGGAAGTTCTCTGTCCTCGATGGCCTGACCGCCGCGCGCGTGATCGGGAAAGGGATACCCGGCTACCGCGAGGCGCTCGCATTCCTCGCCGCGAAGGAAGCCGAGGCGTGACGCGACTCGAACGGCTCGGAGCCACACTGGCGGAGCCGCTTCTCGTGACCGGGGGAGTCAACATCCGGTATCTGACCGGGTTGGCAAGCTCGAACGCGGCGCTCGTCGTCGAGCCGAACGGGGGGACAACGCTCTACACGGACTTCCGCTACCTCGCGAAGGCGAGTGCGGTCGAGGGAGTCGAGCTCGCGCAGACGACGCGCGACCTCATCGGTGCGCTGGTCGCGATCCTCTCCGGCCGCCGCGTCGGCTTCGAGTCGGCACATGTCACGTTCGCGAGTCACGAGCGCCTGGCGAGCGGCGGCATCGATCTGGTTCCGACGAGCGGGCTCGTCGAGAAGCTGCGTCGCGTGAAGGAGCCCTCCGAGCTCGACGCAATCCGTCGGGCTGCCGGTCTGTCCGACGAGGTCTTCGCCGCATTGGGGCAGGAGCGGTTCACTGGGCGCACCGAACGCGAGCTGGCCTGGTGGATCGAGCAGGCGTTCCACGAGGCCGGAGCCGACGGGATCGCGTTCGGCCCGATCGTTGCGAGTGGTACGAACGGCGCCTCGCCGCATGCCGAGCCGAGCGACCGCGAGATCGAGGGAGGGACGCTCGTGACCATCGATGCCGGCTGTGTCGTCGACGGGTACTGCTCCGACTGCACGCGCACGTTCGCGACCGGCGCGCTCCCGACAGAGCTTGCCGAGGCGTACGCGCTGTGCCTCCAGGGCCAGCTGACCGGGCTTGCCGCTGTTCGGCCGGGCGAGAGCGGACGCGATGTCGATGCTGCCTCGCGCGTCGCGATAGACACGGCGGGGCTGGGCGAGCGCTACGGCCACGGCTTGGGCCACGGGGTCGGGCTAGAGGTACACGAGGCGCCGAACCTCCGGCCCGAATCGGAAGACGTGCTCGAAGTCGGGAACATCATCACGGTCGAGCCGGGCATCTATCTGCCGGGGATCGGCGGCGTCCGGATCGAGGATCTCGTGCTCGTCACCGCCGACGGGGCGGAGTCGCTGACACACGTCTCCAAGGAACGCATCACGGTCGGCTAAACAAACCGTTGGCATAGACGATCGTATGGGCGGATGGATCGGACCCAGCTGATCGACATGCTCGAGGTGGTGTATCGGGAGCGCTATCGGCAGTTTCTGCGGATGGCGATCGCGATCGTCGGCGACGAGGTCGCAGCAGACGATGTCGTGCAGGAGACGTTCGCGCGGGCGATCCGGGCGGGGCACACGTACCGAGCCGACGGTTCGGTCGAGGCGTGGGTGTGGAGTGTCCTGCTGAACACTGCCAGGGCTGCGCGCAGCCGAACAGGCGAGGCGCTCGACTCGCCGATGCCTTTCATTGTTGGCGATGGTCAACCGGATGTTGGGGACGACGACGGCGTCAGGGCGTGGGTGGCGGCACTGCCGGAGCGGCAGCGGCTGGCGGTGTTCCTGCGCTATTACGCCGATCTCGACTACCGCTCGATCGCGTCGGCGCTCGGCGTCGAGGTGGGAACGGTGTCCGCGACCTTGAGCGCCGCGCACACGGCGCTGCGACGCATGCTGAAGGAGGTCTCACCATGATCGATGTCGAGCCGCTGATCGTCTCTGGTCTCGATCGGCTGGTACCACTGCCGAGCGGGGAGCGGGCTGACTGGGATGAAGTCCTGCGGCGGGCGCAGGTCGTACCCCCGAGGACGTTGACCGTACGCCGTCTCGTGCTCGGTCTGGCAGCGTGCGTCGCGGTCTTGGCGGTGCTGGTCGTGACTCCGGTGGGCGGGGCAGTGGTACGCGGTTTGGGCGACTTCTCCGACTGGCTGGCTGGGTCGCCGGGCAAGCCGGCAACGACGTCGGATTCCCAGCGGTTCGAGGCGGCGAACGGTCGCTCCTGGGCGGCGTTCCCGACTGGCACGCGGCTGCGCGAGCTGATCACAGCGGACGTGGCGGGGAAGCGCTACACGCTGTACGGCTTCCGCTCGGGCTCGTCGCTCTGCCTGCGACTGAAGGCGAGCACGCTGGGCCACACCACCGCGCCGGCGTGCGCGACGGTCTCGACGCTCGCTCATGTGAGCGCGCCGATCGTGATCGTGACCGGCAACGGGGTCTTCCAGGACTCACACGGTCATTCGAGCGCGGTGTTCTCGTTCGGGATCGCCGCCGACGGCGTCTCCCGCGTGCAGGTCGACACGATCGATGGGACACGCACCGCCTTCGTCGGCGGCAACGCTTACCTGTGGATCGAGAACGAACCAAGCACCGGCCAGCGCGCGCTCTCTATGTCGGCTGTGACAGAGAAAGGTCGTCGGTCGACTGTCGCCGTTGCTGCGCGCAGCCTGCTCGAGATCCGGTTCGGGCCGCAGCCGACGGCGAAGGGGCCATCTCGCGTCGAGGTACGCATCCCTCACCCGACGATTAGCTGGTACGCGCGCCGCGAGCTGCGCGGAGTCTCCGCCGAGCAGGCGAAGCTGACCGCCGAGCAGCGACGCGAGCTCCACGCCTCAGGGTTTACCAGGCTGGTCAAGCCCGACCCGCTCGGCGACATCGTCATCGGCCTGACTCGCGACGGGAACTGCCTCGTCGTCGTCGGCGGTGCCAGCGGTTGTGGCGGCAACTTCTTCGCGATCGGCCCGCTCAACCTCATGCTCATCGCGACCAACAGCCTCAACAGCTCGGACCGGTTCGCCGACGTCACCGGCGCGGCAGCCGACGGCGTCGCCCGGATTCGCGTCTTCCTCGCCGACGGCGAGCGACAGACCGCCGCCCTGCGCGACAACCTGTTCGCCGCACGTGTCCCCAACCTGCTGCCGATCCGGGTCGTCGCCTACAACCGCGCCGGCAAGGTGGTCGGCGTCCAGACGATCCCTTCATTTGGACTCCGTGCGCCCGCGGCAGCTCAGGAACACCTACGTCTCGTGGAGCGGTTGCAGGGGCCGAACGGAACCACCGCGACGGTCCGCCTTGGCCGCACCATTGCACGGATCCGCTGCTGGCGGATCGACTTCAGCACGGGCCCGTCACGGTCAAACTGCCATTACGTATTTCCAACCGGACCGTGGGTCGAGGCTGATCTCGCCCAGCCAGCCGGCCGAGACGTCTTCGTCATCGGGCACACACGCGCACCAGTCGTGCGCGTACAGCTGCTGTTCCACAATGGAGAAACGATCAGCACCCGCCCCATCGGCGGCTTGTTCGTACTCGCTATCCCACGCGCCCAGCTACGACCCGAGCGACAACTCGCCTTCGCAATCGGCTACGACGCCCACGGCAACCGCGTGCAACGGCAGGGCGTGCTCTTTCGCGCGGGTCGCTGAGTTCCAGTCACGGTCGACTAGGTGGCCGCTGCCGCGAGATACCTGTCGGTGAAGAGAATGGCGCCGCAGCTCCGAGGGCAGAAGACGTAGAGCGTCTTTGCGACAGGATCCCAGCCGGTCGTGTGTGCCCCTGGTTCCGTCGTGATGGTCTCGACAACGTCGAGCAGTCGAGTGTCGATCACGGTAACGGCACCTGGGTCTCCGACCGCGACGTAGAGACGGTTCGTGTCGGCGTCGTGCATGACGACGTCGGGGACGCCGGGGAGCGGCA
>JBBQPW010000219.1:0-3721 GCA_038216845.1 Gaiellales bacterium
CGCGCACCAGGATGCGACGGTCGGCATCGAGCAGGTTCGCAGCTGGGCGCGGGATCGGGCGGGCATTGCCGCCGTCGCCGCGCAGATTGTCGAGCATGAGCGTGCGCGAAAGAGCGAGGCACGCGCTGCCTGGCCGTCCGCGTGGGCGAAGCTCGAACGAGCCGCGAGCCGCGCCCGGCCGTGAGCGAAGTGGTGCGAGCTGCGGGCGGTCTTGTCGTCCGCGAGAGCGAGCGAGGCGCCGAGGTGCTCGTCGTGCACCGCCCGGCGTACGGCGACTGGACTTTTCCGAAAGGGAAGGTCGAGCCGGGGGAGAGCGACGAGGAGTGCGCGGTCCGCGAGGTAGAAGAGGAGACGGGTTTTCGCTGCGAGCTCGGTGAGGAGCTCCAGTCCACGTCGTACGACGACAGCCACGGGCGCGCGAAGCGGGTGCGCTACTGGCGGATGCGGGTCGTCGGTGGCGAGCTCGCGTTCGTGCACGAGGTCGACGACGCGCGCTGGGTCACGGCTGCGGAGGCGTCAGTCGTGCTGACGTACGCCCGCGACCTGGTGCTGCTCGACGCTCTCTGGATGGTTGATCGGTAATTCGGTTGCCTCTGGGGATGCGCCGTGTCGTGGCACGCTCGCCGGTGGTGGCCGAATTACCGATCAACCATCACTAGCTCTTCCGGCCACTGCGCGCTTCGGGTGTCTGTCGCCGTGCACGCAGCTGCGCGCGGCGCTGCATGACGACCTGGTGGTCGCGAGCCTTCTCGCCCTTTGCGACCACACGCCGCTGCCACTTCCCGTCCGAGCCGAGCTCCCAGGCGAACGAGGTGTCGGCGAACAGGCTGTCGAGGATCGCGTTCAGCTCGGCGCGCGCGCGCCCGTTCTCGACCTGTACGAGCACCTCGATTCGATGGTCGAGGTTGCGTGGCATCACGTCAGCCGAGCCGGTGAACATCGTCGCCGTGCCGCCGGCCTCGAAGGAGTAGATGCGGCTGTGCTCCAGAAAGCGCCCGAAGACCGACCGCACCGTGATCGTGTCCGACATCCCCGGGACGTCCGGCCGCAGCACGCAGATGGCGCGTGAGCAGATCTCGATCGGGACGCCCGCCCGTGATGCGGCGTACAGCTCCTCGATCACGAGCGGGTCGACCAGCTGGTTCAGCTTGAGCCGGATGCGGGTCTTCTCTCCCGCCGTCGCCGCTGCTGCCACGCGGCGGATCTCCTCCACCAACCGCGGGCGCATGGAGAAGGGCGCGACGAGGAGCTTGCCGAACCGCTGCGGCCGGCCGAAACCGGTGAGATGGTTGAAGAGATCGGCGACGTCGGCAGCGATGTCCTCGTCGGCGGTGAACAACCCCACATCCTCGTACACGCGGGCGGTCGACGCGTTGTAGTTGCCCGAGCCGATGTGCACGTAGCGCCGGAGAACATCCCCTTCCCGACGCACGACGAGAGCCATCTTGGCGTGGATCTTGAGATCCGAGAAACCGTGCACGACGTGGACGCCCGCCTGCTCCATCTCGCGTGACCACTCGATGTTCCGCCGCTCGTCGAACCGCGCCTTGAGCTCCACCAGACACACCGACTGCTTCCCCTGCTCGGCGCAGTGGATGAGCGCGCCGACGAGGATGCTGTCGTCGCCGGTGCGGTAGACCGTCGTCTTGATAGCGATCACGTCCGGGTCGCGGGCGGCGGCCTGGACGAACGCCTCGAAGCTCGTTCTGTAGGACTCGTAGGGCTGTTGCACGAGCACGTCGCCGCGACGGATCTCGTCGAAGAAGCCGGCGCCGTCCTTCGCGCGAGCG
Source organism: Gaiellales bacterium (assembly GCA_038216845.1). Lineage (GTDB taxonomy): Bacteria > Actinomycetota > Thermoleophilia > Gaiellales > Gaiellaceae > Gaiella. The sequence continues at coordinate 1,791 of JBBQPW010000219.1, forward strand.
AGGCGCGGCTGCGTGACGGGAATCCACGGCTCGTACTTCAGCTCAGGGCGGTCGATGGCTGCTATCTGCAAGACGTCCGCGAGATCGAGCTGGCCTTCGATCTCGTACACCTGGTTGGCCTCCACGCCAAGGCCGGCCATCAGCCGGTCGAGCATCGCTCGGGACGCGGAAGCCGAGACCTCCAGCCGGATCACGTCGCCGAAGCGACGTCGGCGCAGCTCCAGCTCGACCGCCTCGAGCAGATCGTCAGCGTCGTCCGACACCTCGAAGTCGGCATCGCGCGTGACGCGGAACGTCGCCCGCTCGGCGATCTCCATTCCCGGGAAGAGGGATGGCAGGAAGTGCGCGATGACGCTCTCGAGCGGGACGAGTCGAGGCTGGCCACCCACCTCGACGAACCGCGCGAGCCCTTCGGGTACCTTCACGCGGGCGAAGCGCTCCTCGCCCGTGACCGGATCGACGGCGATCACTGCGAGGGACAACGAGAGCCCCGAGATGTACGGGAACGGCTGGCCGGGGCTCACACCGAGCGGCGTGAGGACCGGGTAGATCTCACGCTCATATCGGACTTCGAGTTGTTGGAGCTCCTTCTCGCCGCACTCCTCCAGGCTGAGGATCGGAATTCCCTCGACCTGCAGCGCGGGTCGCAGCTCCTTCCGCCAGAGTCGCGATTGCCGTGCGGTCAGGCCGGCGACGCGTTCGCGGATCGAGGCGAGCGCCTGGTGCGGCGCCAGGCCGTCGGCGGAGCGCATGCCGAGCCCGGACGCCGCCTGGCCCATCAGCCCGGCGACCCGCACCATAAAGAACTCGTCGAGCATGTTCGAGAAGATCGAGCAGAACCGCACTCGTTCGAGCAGCGGCACGGACGGGTCGCTTGCGAGGTCGAGAACACGCTCGCTCGTGTCGAGCCACGAGAGCTCGCGGTTGAGGAGCCGGCTCTCCGGTGCAGTCTGTGTCTTCGCCACCACCCGCATCATCATGCAGCCGGAGCCGCGATGTCGTGGTTACGGTGTTGTGAATAGACGATCGCGTGATGAGGCTTCGTCTCGCTTTGGCTCTGCGGTCGCCGGCGGCAGGAGCAGCGAGAACGTCGAGCCGACTCCCGGCGCGCTTCGTACCTCGACCGAGCCGCCCATCGCCTTGGCCAGCTCGTGCACGATTGCCAGCCCGAGCCCGGTGCCAACCGGTCGATCGTGCCCGTAGCGCTCCCAGAGGTAGAAGCGCTCGAAGGCGCGGTCGAGGTCGGGTGCTTCGAGACCGGGGCCGTCGTCGACGACGTCGATTCGGCCGGCTGATGCCAGGATGCGAACCGCTCCGCCCGACGCAGTGCAGCGGAGGGCGTTCTCCACGAGGTTCGAGACCGCCTGTAGCACGCGGTCGGTGTCGCCATCGACGATTGCCTCGGGCTCGACGACGGCGGAGAGCGATAGGCCGAAGCGGTGCGCTTGGGGCTGGTAGCGCGAGGCGGCCTCGCGTGCCGTTTCGCCGAGGTCGACGGATTCGCTGTGGGCCGAGAACGAGCGTCTGCGCAGCCGGGCGAGGTCGAGGAGGTCGCCGATCAGGCGTTCGAGGCGGCCCGACTCGCGCTCGATCACCGCGCCGGCCTCGCGCTCACCGAATACTCCGTCCGTCAGCGCCTCAGCGTGGCCGCGTATCGCGGTGAGGGGAGTCTTCAGCTCGTGGCTGACCGAAAGCAGGAACGCGCGCTCGGCATCCTGCGCGCGGGAGAGCTCGGTCGAGAGGTGGTTGAAGGCGGCTGCGAGCGTCGCAACTTCTCCCGCGCCCTCGACGCGCAGCTCGCCGGGATCCTCGCCCGCAGCGAGTCGCCTGCTGGCGGCCGCGACGCGGGAGACCGGTCGGGCGACGGCGCGCGCGAGCACGAATGCGACCAACGCCGCAAGCACGGCTCCGACCCCGCCGGCGATCCCGAG
>JBBQPW010000220.1:0-3702 GCA_038216845.1 Gaiellales bacterium
CGGGCAGGAGGAGGCGCTCTTCGTCCCGACCGCGACGATGGCGAACCAGATCGCGCTGAAGCTGCACACGCGGCCGGGCGACGTCCTGCTCGCCGAGGAGACGTCACACGTCCTGATCTACGAGTACGGCGGGGCGGCGGCACACGCCGGTCTGATCACTGTCGGTCTTCCCGCTTCCGATGGCCGGCCAACCGCGGCACAAATCCGCGCGGCGGTTCCGTCCAGGACGAAGATCGCCGATCAGGCACCGGCTGTCCTTTCCCTGGAGGACACGCACAACTCGAGCGGCGGCAGCGTCTGGCCGCTCGACCAGCTCGAGTCGGTCGTCGAGGCCGCGCGCGACGCTGGTCTCGCGGTTCATCTCGACGGTGCACGGCTCTTCAACGCCGCGGTGGCGCAGGATGTCCCACCAGCTGCCATAGCGGCCCGCTTCGACACGGTGACGATCTGCCTCTCGAAAGGTCTCGGTTGCCCGCTCGGTGCCTTGCTCGCCGGCACGAGCGAGCTGATGGAACGCGCCTGGCGCGAGAAGCACCTGTTCGGCGGTGCCATGCGGCAGGCGGGAATCGTCGCGGCTGCAGGTCTCTACGCGCTCGATCACCATGTCGCACGACTTGCCGATGACCACGCGCGGGCGCGTCGGCTCGCCGAGGCGTGGCACGCGGCCGGGCTGGCCGTCGACCCCGAGCGTACGGTGACGAACTTCGTGCAACTCGACTGTGCGCCTCTTGGCCTCACGCGCGACGAGACACTCGGTCGGCTACGCGAGGCCGGCGTTGGACTCTCGTCGACCATCCATCCGACGGTGGCCCGGGCGGTCACGCATCTCGACGTCACGGCCGACGACATCGACCGGGCCATTGAGCTCGTGCCAGCCGCACTTGGGATGGCAGCCGCTGCCTGAGCTGGCCGTCGAACTCGATCGCCTCCTGCGGACCGCGCAGAGGGAGCGGCGGATCCCGTCGGTCTCCGCGGCGGTGTTTCGCGACGGCGAGATCATCTGGAGCGACGCGCTCGGCCTCGCCGACGTCGAGACCGGGGAGGGGGCTACACCGGACCACGCGTACCGGATCGGTTCGATCACGAAGACATTCACCGCCGTGTGCGTGATGCAGCTGCGTGACGCCGGTCAGGTCGATCTCGGTGCGCCGCTTCGCACGTACATTCCGGAGGTTCCGTCCGGTCCGACTGTGCAGCAGGCGCTCGCGCACCTCTCCGGCTTCCAGCGCGAGCCACCGGGCGAGATCTGGGAGACGCTGACGCCACCGAGCCGCGAAGAGCTTCTGGCCGGTCTGGAAGACGCGGAGCAGGTGCTCGCCCCGGGCACGGTATGGCACTACTCGAATCTCGCCTTCGGTCTCCTCGGCGAGCTCGTCGTCCGGGTGTCGGAATCCGACTACCCCGAATACCTCGAGACGAAGGTCCTCGAGCCGCTTGGGCTCTCACGGACGGCGCTGCGGCCGATCGAGCCCGTTGCCCGTGGGTACTACGTCGGTCCGTGGTCTGACGAGGCCAAGCGGGAGCCGGATCTCGAGCTGACCGAGACGACGGCTGCGCTGGGTCAGCTGTGGTCGACAACGGCTGACCTGGCTCTCTGGGGCTCGTTTCTCGCGGCTGGGCACAAGGACGTCCTCCCGCAGGCGACGCTCGACGAGATGACGCGAGTGCAGGCCATCGTCGACAACGCGGCATGGACGATCGGCTGGGGGCTCGGACTTACGCTCTACCGCCGCGGCGACCGGGTGTTCACGGGCCATGGTGGGGCCATGCCCGGCTATCTCGCTGGGCTCGTCGTCGATCGCTCCGAGCGAACAGGAGCTGTCGTGCTCGCCGGAGCCTCGACCGGGGCGCGTGCCGAAGAGTTGGCGCTCGACCTCGCCGGCGCGGCGCTCGACCTTGCCGAGCCCGACGTTGGAGTGTGGCAGCCTGACGCTGGCGCCCCGGGCGATCTCGCGCCGCTGCTCGGCACCTGGTGGGTGGAGGGCAACGAGCACGTCATCCGGTATCGGACGGGGCGACTCGAGGTCGAGCTCGTCGGTGGACCTGCCGGGCGAAGCGTCTCCGTCCTGACCCAGGAGGAACCCGGCCGCTTCCGCATCGTCGAGGGCCGCGAGCAGGGTGAGCTCGTGCGCGTCGTACGGGACGCCGGCGGCTCGATCGTGAAGCTCTACTTCGCGACGTATCCCATGACGCGCGAACCGGCGTCCTTCAACTCCTAGCGATCCCCAGCCGCGAGGAACGCGACCGCGATCGCGACGTAGGCGACGACGAGCAGGATTCCGCGAGACCGACTCGAGCGACCGGCAGCGAGCACGAGGCCGGCTGTCACCAGCGAGGCGGCGAGCGCTCCGAGCTCGACCGGCCGGAACGAGAGCGGCATGGCGTGGATGGCGAACGAGGCGATCAAGACCGCCGGGATCAGGAACACGGCAACCTGCGCCGCCGATGACAATGCGATCTCGACAGCTAGCTTCACCTTCCCTCGGTGGGCGACGACCACCGCGCCACCGTGCTCGGCCGCGTTGCCGACGATCGCGACGATCACCGCCGCGACGAAGAAGTCGGATAGACCGGCGCCGGTCGCGAAGCTGTCGAGCGAGCCGACGAGGACCTCGGCGACGAAGGCAGTGCCGACCGTCGCGACGGCGAGTGCTCCGAGCGAGGCGGGAAGCGACCAGCCCGTCAGCGCATCGTCCTCGCCGGCATGGAGATCGTGGTGGCGGCGCAGCGAACGCCACGTGGCGACGCCGTACAACCCAAGGAGAATCGCCGCGATCGGAATAGCGACGACGGCGAGCGAATGGCGGTTCGGGTCGCCGTGCCAACCCGCGATCGACGGAACGATGAAGAGAGCGACAGCCGCGCCGATGAGCCCGAGCGACGCCATCGTCGAGAAGCGATCGAGATCGGCGTCCTTGCCCACGATCAGCGAGATGCCGAGAACGAGCAGGAGATTCCCGACGACGCTGCCGACGAGTGAGCCGCGAACGACGTCCGAGAGCCCGCGGTCGAGCGCGATGAGAGCGATGATCAGCTCGGGTGCGTTTCCGAAGGTGGCGTTCAGGAACCCGCCGATTCCTGGACCAGTGTGGTCGGCGGCGTGCTCGGTCGCCTCGCCGATCAGCCACGCGAGCGGGATGAGCGCCACGGCGGCGAGCACGAACTCGGTTGTCGGACCCGGCGAGCCGAGCCAGTGCCAGGCGAGCGTAGCGGGGCATAGCGCGAGCCCTGCGACCAGGAGCCTTCTGAGCACGAACTCACCCTATCCGCGGTAGTCGCGGCGCCAGCGACTACTCCTCGCGTGCCCAAATGTCAAGTCTTGCGGAGCCTGTGTTGGCACTGCGACCATTCAGGCGTGACAGAGCTTGCCCACTCGCCCGTACAACTGCCGCTCAGGCCGCAGGACGAGGTCGAGTGTCATCGCTGCGAGGTTCACTGCGACAAGGTCGTGTACCCGGGCGCCTGCATCGAGCGCGCCTGCCCCTTCGTCTACGCGTACGAGGCCTGGGGCCACACGTACACGGGCTGCATGCAGAAGGTCTTCACCGTCGAGATCGATCTCGAGCTGCTACGCGGTGCCGAGCAGCGGCGCGACGGGTTCGGCGGGATCAGGGCGCGGCGTGCTCCTCTGCCGATGTGCCGTGTAGAGGTCTCGTCGTGCTACGAGCAGCGCGAGGACACGATCGGCTGCCGCAACCCGGA
>JBBQPW010000221.1:0-3620 GCA_038216845.1 Gaiellales bacterium
GCGCCTGCCGCCCCGATGTGAAGCCACTTCGCCCAGCCTGCGCCGTCCGTCAAAGCGACGAGCCCACCGGATCCGGCGCCGACCAGCATCAGTGCGACCGCCGCAGCGGCAGCCGGCAGCAGCTGCGGGTACGCGAGCCGCGCGGTCACGGCGACGCCGACCAGCAACGGCAACGCTATGAGCACGATGCCCTTGTGTGTCTCGCCCATCGACATCGCGGCGCTGGCGACGACCAGCGCCGACGCGACGGCGCCACCGATCGCGGTAAGCCTAAGCACGGGTCCGGGCCTAGAGAGCACCGCGCTCCTTCAATGCACGTCGCAGGTCGTACAACGGCCGCGCGCTCGTCACATAGGGAACGGAGTCGAAGTTGTGCGGCGGCGGCGGCGAGGTCGTGTACCACTCGAGCGTGTTCGCGAGCCATGGGTCGTTACCGGCGCGGCGCCCCTTGAAGCCCTTGACGATCGCCGTGAGGTAGACCAGGACGGCCACGGCCATCACGAACGAGCCGATAGTCGACGCCAGGTTGTAGCCCGCCCATAGGCCGTGCTCGTGGTAGGTGTAGACGCGACGCACCATGCCGAGGTTCCCGAGCAGGTGCTGCGGGAAGAACGCCACGTTGAAGCCGACGAACATCAGCCAGAAGCTTGTCTTGCCGAGCCGCTCGTCGAGCAGGCGGCCGAACATCTTCGGCCACCAGTAGTAGAGACCGCCGAGGATCGCAAAGACCGATCCGCCGAACAGGACGTAGTGGAAGTGCGCGACGACGAAGTACGAGTCGTGCAGCTGCGTGTCGACCGGGAACGCCGCGAGATAGATCCCGGTCAGCCCGCCGAAGGTGAAGATCGACAGGAAGCCGATCGCGTACAGCATGGGCGTGTCGAGGCTGATGTTGCCGCGCCAGAGCGTCGCGAGCCAGTTGAAGATCTTGATCCCGGTCGGCACGGCGATGACCATCGAGCTGAGCATGAAGAACCCGTTCAGGTAGTTCGGCAGCCCGACGGTGAACATGTGGTGAGCCCACACGAGCATCGAGAAGAAGCCGATCGCGACTGTCGAGTACGCGATCGCCTTGTAGCCGAAGATCGGTTTGCGCGCGAAGACAGGGAGGATCTCCGAGACGATCCCCATTGCGGGCAGCACCATGATGTAGACCTCGGGATGCCCGAAGAACCAGAACGCATGCTGGTAGAGGATCGGACCGCCGTGCGACGGCGCGAAGAAGTGTGTGCCCGCCTGCCGATCGAGCAGCAGCATCGTCAACCCGGCCGAGAGCGCGGGGAGAACGAGTAGGAGCATGGCGGAGAACACCTCGATCGACCAGACGAACAGCGGGATCCGCATCCAGGTCATCCCCGGCGCGCGCATGTTGTGGATCGTCACGAGGAGGTTGATCGCGCCCACGAGCGACGAGAGCGTGAGGATGTGGAGCGATAGGATCCACAGGTCCTGCCCGTGGCCCGGGCTTTGAACGGAAAGAGGGACGTAGCTCGTCCAACCTGCGCGCGCGGCCCCACCGCTCGAGAAGAACGACAGCATCAGCACGCCGCCGGCGAATGCGTAGAGCCAGTACGACAGCGCGTTCAGGCGGGGGAATGCCATGTCGCTGGCACCGATCATCAGCGGCACGAGGAAGTTTGCGAGACCGGTCAGGATCGGCACGACGAAGAGGAAGATCATCGTTGTTCCGTGAATCGTGATCAGCTCGTTGTACGAGTCGCGCGTCACGACGTGAAGATCGGGCTGGGCGAGCTGCGTCCGGATCAGGAGCGCCATGATTCCGGCGGCGCCGAAGAAGAAGCCGGCAGTCACGATGTAGAGGATCCCGATCCGCTTGTGGTCGACGGTGACGAGCCAGCTCGCGACCTTGCCACGCTGCCAGGCGGGGATCGGCCCAGCCGCTGGCGCAGGTGTGTGGGCGCTAAGTTCCACTACCGAAGCGCCCCCTCAGGTAGACGGCGAGGGCGTCGAGTTGCTCAGCGCTCCAGCCACGGCCGACCGGCGGCATCTGTCCCGTCCCGTCCTGCAGCAGCGTCGCGAGCCTCGCGCGGTCGAGCAGTGTCGGCGAGGCAGCGATGGCCGGGCCGACGAGCCCTTCGCCAGCGAGGCCGTGACACTTCGCGCACGAGCCGACCCACTCGTCTTTCCCGAGCGTGGAGGTTCCCGCCGCCTGGTGTTCCTTGCGTTGGGCGAGCCACGCATCGAACGTCGCCTTCGGCAGCACCTGGACGGAGTTGAGCATTGCCGCGTGCTGGACGCCGCACAACTCGGCGCATCTTCCGACGAAGACGCCCGGTTCTGCGGCTGTGAAGCCGGTGTGGTTGAGGCGGCCCGGGATCGCGTCGATCTTGCCGCCGAGCGCGGGTATCCACCACGAGTGGATGACGTCCCAGTCCGGCGCGGTGACGGTGAGGCGCACGGGCTGACCGGCGGGGACGCGCAGGCGGTCGATCGCGACGACGCCGTTCGGATAGTCGAACTCCCAGTAGAACTGATGGCCAGTAACAGTGACGTCGAGCCGTGGGCCGGCCGCGTTTGCCCTGGCGACGTGGGTGATCCTGGGCAGCTTCACGAAGACGACCACGGCGATCGCGACGAGGATCAGAACGGGCCCCAACGTCCACGCCTGCTCGAGGCGGATCGAGCCGTGGATCTGCGGACCGTCGGCGTCGCGAGGCCGCTTCCGTCGGCGGTAGCGGATGACGAAGAGGACGAGCAGGCTCTCGACGAGCACGAACACCCCGCCGGTGAGGACTGTGACGAACCAGTAGATATCGGTGATCCCGTGAGCGCCCGGTGCGTTAGGCGTGACGGGTGAGAGACCGCCGTCTCCGGCTAGTGCCGGGGCCGCGGCGATGAGCGCGACGGCGAGGCCGACCAGAGTGGTAAGCGGCTTGCGCACGAGCGTTGGCATTCTATGAGCGTGACCGAGTCGGTGCAGCGGCGAACGCGCGCCCAGCTTCCGCGCGACGTGACGAGGCCGTTCGAGGTGTTCGTGAACGGTGTGCCGCAGCGGGAAGGGGCGGACTACGCAGTCGACGGCACGAGCCTCGTCTTCGAGCGCGACCTACGGACGGAAGGGAAGCTCGGCCCCTGGCGCTGGGCCGCGATCATGATCGGGGTCGTCGGCACCTACCGGCAGAACGACTCGGTCGATGTCGCGTACACGAGGCGGAGCGGCCAGAAGGTCGTCGCGGCGAAGCTCCCGCTCGAACCTGCGTAGCGCTCGGATCGCCGTTCGGGCTGCGTGGAGGCGATTGGGTGCCGTCGGGCGTAGGGCAACTCGGCGTGCTGTCGGGACGTGTCCGGTGCCAGACACCGGAAAGGTCCCGGTCGGCCATGGCCGGCGTCAGAGGTTGGACGTGTCTCCTCGAGCGGACGACCTGGCGCCGCCGCGACTTGGACGCGCGTCGGTAACGTCAAGGCGATGGACGCTGACAACAGCATCGTCGTCGAGGGGCTCGTTCGCGACTTCAAGACCTTGCGTGCGGTCGACGGGATCGACCTCCACGTCGACGGAGGCGAGATCTACGGCTTCCTCGGGCCGAACGGTGCCGGCAAGTCGACCACCGTCCTGATGCTGACGACGTTGCTGCCGCCTTCGTCCGGTTCGGCACGTG
>JBBQPW010000222.1:0-3613 GCA_038216845.1 Gaiellales bacterium
TCCCCGAACTGATCGAAGCAATCGAAGCCTTCCTCGCCACACACAACGACGACCCCAAACCCTTCGTCTGGACAGCCTCAGCTGACGCGATCCTCGCCAAGGTCGGACGCTGTAAAGCCGTTCTTGAGACAGTGCACTAGGCGTGGCAGTGTGACGTCGCCCACGCGGCGATCTTGTGCTCGGCGGCGAGGACGTCAGCTGCAGAGAACGACTTGCTCGCCTCCTGCAACTTCGCCAGCGTAGACGCGTCCGGCGTCTGTCCCGTCTTGAGATGAATGCCCTTCATGGCATCGGCGAACTTGGCGAATGCCGCTGCGATCGTCTGGAACTCGGACCGGATCTCAGCCGGGGCCTGGGCCGCGAATGCCTTGTACGCGTCGGCTGCCTTGCCGAGATCGGCGTGCGCGCTGCCGGCACTCAAGCCGCCGAGCGCCTGCGAGAGCCGCTGACCCTGCTTCGCGAGCTGAAGGCAGTCGCCAGAGAGCCCGCTCGTGGCCGAGGTGGTTGGAGGTGTCGTGGTCGTGCCCTCCGTGGTCGTCGTCGTCGGAGTGGTCGGGGCGACGGTCACGGTCACAGGTTGTGGTGCGCTGGACTTGCTCCCCCCGCCGCAACCGGCCACGGCTAGCGCTGCCGCGACCAGCAGAACAACTCCTGCGATAGTTCGGACAGCGATCTTTCGCATCGAGCCTGCCTCCTTAAACCGGGGTTTCGGCCGAGCCTAGCGCATGGCTCGGCGGGAGACGACCTAGGAGACGATCGCCTCGAGTACCTGCTCGGGGATGTCGAAATTCGCGAAGACGTCCTGCACGTCGTCGTTGTCCTCGAGACCCTCGACCAGGCGAACGACCGCCTTCGCGACCGACTCGTCTGCAATCTCGACCGTCGTCTTCGGCACCATCGAAAGACCCGCAGACTCCACGTCGAACCCGGCCGACTCGATCGCCTGCCGCACGACGGTCAGGCTTTCGGGCGCGGCCGACACCTGGTAGGTGGAGCCGTCGCGCTCGACGTCGTCTGCGCCCGCGTCGGCAGCGACGAGCACCAGTTCGTCCTCGTCCACGTCCGCGGCATCGACGAGAACGATTCCGCGCCGCTCGAACTGCCACGCGACGGCACCGGTCGCGCCGAGATTGCCACCGTGTTTCGAGAACAGGAACCTCACATCCGACGCGGTCCGGTTTCGGTTGTCCGTCAACGCCTCGACCAGGACAGCCACACCCTCAGGCCCGTAGCCCTCGTAGATCACCGTCTCGAACGTCGAGCCCTCGCTACCCTCGCCCGACCCCCTCGCGATCGCGCGCTCGATGTTGTCTTTGGGCATCGAGTACGAGCGCGCCTTCTCGACCGCGTTCTGCAGCGCGAGGTTCCCAGCCGGGTCGGGGCCACCTTCCTTCGCGGCGACGATGATCGCGCGCGACAGCTTCGAGAAGAGCTTCCCGCGCTTGACGTCCGCGGCACCCTTCTTGTGCTTGATGCTCGACCACTTGCTATGCCCTGACACCGACACCCTCCCGAACGAGTTCCAGAAATCTCTCGTGGATCCGCGTGTCACCGGTCAGTTCGGGATGGAAGGACGCAACGAGGATCCGTCCCTCTCGGGCGAATACGGGATGTCCGTCGACCCTCGCGAGAATCTCGACGTCCGGACCGGCTTCGCGAATCCACGGGGCCCGGATGAAGACGGCACGAAACGGCTCGACCTCCCCTGCCACCTCGATATCGGACTCGAAGCTCGAGACTTGTCTACCGAACGCATTTCGCTCCACAGAGATGTCGATCAGCCCGAGGCGCTCGCGATCGAGGACGATCATCCCGGCGCAGGTCCCGAACACGGCGCCGTCGAAGCCTTCGATCGCGCTGTCGAGCCCATACAGGCCGGCGAGTCTCATGATCGTCGTCGATTCTCCACCTGGGATGACGAGCCCATCGAGTCCGTCGAGGTGTTGCGGCAAGCGCACCTCGACGACAGCGGCGCCGAGTCGCTCGAGCATCTTCACGTGCTCCCGGAACGCGCCCTGAAGTGCCAGAACCCCGATCTTCGGCCGCAGATCCACGAAAGGGAGTCTAGAGCCAGCGCCAGCGGCGCCGTTAGCGACAGATCCCCCGTTCAAAGGAGGTACGCAAAGGGAAAATGACGAAGCTGAGTCCATGACCATTTGCACCACGGATCGATCGACGTACGCCTCCTGGGCGCTGCAGTGCTCCGCGTCATCGGCCTCGTTGCGCTTGCGGCGATACTCGGCGCCGCGGTCACGTATCTCGCCGGGTAGCGCTACCAGCCGCGAACTTCGAGCCGCTCGTCGTCGCGAAGCGAGGCGGAGGAGATGCCGACCATCGGCTCGCCGAGGCCGGCCGACACGTCGGCGAGAACCTTCGGATCCGCGTAATGCGTCGTCGCCTCGACGATCGCCTTCGCCCGGCGGTCCGGATCACCCGACTTGAAGATGCCCGACCCGACGAAGACGCCATCCGCCCCGAGCTGCATGCAGAGAGATGCATCGGCTGGGGTTGCGATGCCACCGGCAGTAAAGGTGACGACGGGCAGGCGGCCGTTCTCGGCCACCCAGCGGACGAGCTCGTGCGGCGCGCGCAACTCCTTCGCCTCGGCGTACAACTCCTCGTCGCGGAGCGAGCCGAGCCGCCTGATGCCTCCGAAGACCGAGCGCATGTGGGTGACTGCGTTGACGATGTCGCCGGTGCCGGCCTCGCCCTTGGTGCGGATCATGGCCGCACCCTCGGTGATGCGCCGGAGCGCCTCGCCCAGATTCGTGGCGCCGCAGACGAACGGCACGATGAACTTCCATTTGTCGACGTGATGGTCGATGTCGGCGGGTGTCAGCACCTCGGACTCGTCGATGTAGTCGACCTCGAGCGCCTCGAGGATCTGCGCCTCGGCGAAGTGGCCGATGCGGCACTTGGCCATGACGGGAATGGACACGGCCTCCTGGATATCCCTGATCATCTGCGGGTCCGACATGCGCGCAACGCCGCCGTCGCGCCGGATGTCGGCGGGGACGCGCTCCAGCGCCATGACCGCGCAGGCGCCGGCTTCTTCGGCGATCCGCGCCTGGTCGGCGTCGACAACGTCCATGATGACGCCACCTTTGAGCATCTCGGCGAGGCCGCTCTTGACGCGCATCGTCCCGCGTTCCGTGCCCTGCTCAGCCATGCCGCTGAGTGTAGCCGCGGCCGGCGGCCGCCTGCACAGATGTGAGGCGGCCGCCGGCCTGGGCCAGGAGAGATGGCGAGGCTAGGAGTGTTCGGACGAACCGCCGCTCGGCGGGTCATCGGCCGGTGGCGCCGGGTTTACCGGAGCAGCCGGAGGCCCGGGGGCCGGTGGCGCCGGGTCTACCGGAGCAGCCGGAGGCTCGGGAGCAGGACGCGGGGGCGTATTCGACCCGCCCGAACCAACCCTGCTGCTCACGGAACCAGCCGCCGCACCGAAGTCCGACATCTGGACGCCTTCGGACTTCCCTCGGGTGAACGCAGCGCCGGCGATCACGACCGCCAAGAGGAGGCCGATGTACGAGGGCCAGTGGCGCGCTTCGTTGTGGGTGAGGAACGTGATGATCGTCAGCACGAGGAGGAGCCCAGCGAGGGCCACCGAGATCAA
>JBBQPW010000223.1:0-3590 GCA_038216845.1 Gaiellales bacterium
CGCCCGAACCCAGCAAGGCCTCCGAACCCGCATCAGCAGCCGCTTCCTCGCACTCGCCGCCGCGATCGCACTCAACCACCGACTCGGCCGACCACCACGCTCCCTCATCGACTACACCACCTGAAACCGTGGAACTACTCATCTAGTTGTAGCGACGCGAGCCGTTGCGTCGACCGCGACCCGCGCGGTTCGAGCGATGGATGGCCTCGAACTCCTCGAGGCTCCGCCCCGACCCGACCGCGACGCAGGTCAGCGGGCTTTCGGCGAGATGAACGGGCATCTGCGTCTCGTGGCGCAGCCGCTCGTCGAGCCCGTGGAGCAACGCGCCGCCGCCAGCAAGGACGATGCCGCGGTCCATGATGTCTGCGGCCAGCTCCGGGGGTGTCTTGTCGAGCGTCGAGCGGATCGCGTCGATGATCTGCGTCACGGGCTCGTCGAGCGCCCGACGGATCTCCTCGGACGAGATGACGACGGTCTTCGGCAGCCCGGTGAGCATGTCGCGTCCTCGAACCTCGGCCTGGACCTCGTCTTGCATCCGGTAGGCGGAACCGACCTCGAGCTTGATCTCCTCGGCCGTCTGCTGGCCGACGAGGAGCTTGTACTCCTTCTTAACGTGGGTCACGATCGCATCGTCCATCTCGTCGCCCCCGACTCGCAGCGACTGCGAGACGACGATGCCGCCGAGCGAGATGACTGCGACCTCGGTCGTGCCGCCACCGATGTCGACGATCATGTTCCCGGTCGGCTCGGCCACCGGCAGCCCGGCGCCGATCGCGGCGGCCATCGGCTCCTCGATCAAGTACGCCTGGCGCGCGCCGGCAGACAACGTCGCTTCCTCGACCGCGCGCTTCTCGACCCCGGTGACGCCCGACGGAACGCAGACGACAACGCGTGGGTGCGCAAACCGATGTTGGTGCACCTTCTGGATGAAGTGCCGCAGCATCTGCTCGGTCACGTCGAAGTCGGCGATCACACCGTCCTTCAGCGGCCGGATCGCGGAGATCGTCCCCGGCGTCCGCCCCAGCATCCGCTTCGCCTCGACACCGACAGCGTGCACCTCGCCCGTGCGCTGGTCGATAGCGACAACCGAGGGCTCGGACAGGACGATGCCGCGCCCGCGCACGTAGACGAGCGTGTTGGCCGTGCCGAGATCGACCGCCATGTCGCGACCGCCGAACCCCGAGAGCGCGTTGAACCATCCCATGAGCGGACGAGTCTAGCTGCGTGCCCCCAGCAGCCCCGGCGCGTGACTCGCCAGCACGTCGATGAGCAGGGCGCCCGGTAGCCCGACGACGTTGAGGTAGTCGCCTTCGATCCGCTCTACCAGGCGACCGCCGAGCCCCTGGATCGCGTAGCCGCCAGCGCGCCCGCGCCATTCGCCGCTCTTCACATACGCCGTGACATCGGAGTCGGACAAGGGGCGAAATGCCACTTCCGTCGATGCGTCACGGACGGCCTCGAACGCCGGCCCGAGAAGACAGAGCCCGGAGCACACGACGTGTGCGCGCCCGGCGAGCTCGCTCAGCATTCTGCGCGCGTCCGTCTCGTCCACGGGCTTGCCGTACACCTGCCCGTCGAGCACGACAGCGGTATCGACACCCAACGTGAGGCCACCCTCCACATGAACGGAACAAGCCTTCCCGACGGCATGTGCGCGCACGAGGTCGACAGCGTCAACCTCGACCCCGTCGTGCTCCACGTACGTCGGCGCCACGACCTCGAACGGAATCCGCAGCTGCCCGAGGATCGCCTGTCGCTGCGGTGACGTCGACGCGAGGACCAGCCTCACGCCACCTTGCGCGCTACCCAAATCTCCTCGCTCGGCCACTGCCGAGCCCATTCGGCGGTGACGAAGTCGTAGTACTCGTGGGTCTCAGCGGCTGCCGGCGCCTGCAGCTCGTGGAGGGCTTCGACCTCGAAGCCGCTCGATAGCAGCACCCGGATCATCTCTCCGTGGGCGAGATGGAACTCGATGCCTTCTTCTTCGGGCCACTCGAACCGGTGCATGTCGAACTGAGATCTCAGGAGACGGGTTTCGACCCGGCCACTGTCGGGCGAGCAGAGAATGAGGAGCGGGCTGTTGACAAGGAACACGAGTCTCCCGGCCGGTCGGAGGAGCCGTGCCGCTTCGGGGATCCAGCGGTACGGATCGCACCAGATCGAAGCGCCGTATTCGGACAGGGCGAGATCGAAGCCGGCGTCCGGAAGCGGCACCTCCTCGGCGTTCGCCTCGATGAGCGGGAACTCGATCCCCGTCTCCGACATGCAGCGTCGAGCGGTGTCGAGTTGCGCCGGCGTGATGTCGACGCCGACCAGCCGCGCGCCCCGCTTTGCGAGCCACGCCGAGAAGTACGCCGTCCCGCAGCCGAGCTCGATCACGTCGAGGCCGTCGAGATCGCCGAACACTCCGAGCTCGCGCTCGGGCACGTGCCACATCCCCCAGCTGATCTCGTCCTCTTGCCAGGCCGCGAGTGCCTGGCGATCGGTGTATTCCGCATTCGACGTCGTCCAGGCCGCGCGGTTCGCAACGACGTAGTCGGGCTCGGGGCTAGAGCTCCTAGACAAGGCCGTCGGGGAAGAACAGGCCGAGCTCGCGTTTGGCACTCGCGCGGGAGTCCGAGCCGTGAACGACGTTCTCCGACAGCTCCGTCGCGAGATCGCCGCGGATCGTGCCCGGCAACGAGTCTGCCGGGTTCGTTGCGCCCATCAGCATGCGGACACCCGAGATCGCATTCTCGCCGCGGAACGCAAGCGCGAGCACCGGGCCCGACGTGATGAACGACACGAGATCGGCATAGAACGGCTTGCCCTTGTGCTCGGCGTAGTGCTCGGACGCCAGCGTGCGAGGGATCTTCAGGAGCCGCGCGCCGCGCAGCTCGTAGCCGCGCCGCTCGAAGCGGGCGACGATGTCGCCGGCAAGACCGCGGCGAACCCCGTCCGGCTTGACGAGCACGAGTGTGGTCTCGGTAGCCATAGGGCGGCGAGTCTAATTGCTGATGCGCTGCTGGGGTGCGCGCAACTGGGCCATCCCGGTCGTGGTTCCGCCCGGCAGGCTCGCGACCGGTGGGACAGGAGCGGCGCAGTACGGACACGCAAGCCAGATCGCCTCGAGCGCCGCATTGCACGAATGGCAGGCCTGCCGGAGCCGCGTCGTGCAGATCGGGCAGACGAGGTATGTCGGCTCGACCGACGCGCGACAAGTCGGGCATTCGATCCCGCGGAGGGCGAGTCGCTGCTCGATCACCCGGAGCTCGAGCTCGCGCTCGCGCACCTCGCGCAGCAATTCGGCCGGCCGGAAGAAGAGGTAGACGAGCGGGCCGAGAAACGGGATCGCAAGCCCGAACAGCGTCGCGACTCCGACGAGCCAGCCCCTACCGATCCGCCGGCGAGCATCGCGGAAGACCCAGAACGTCGACGCGAGCCAGAAGACGATCGCTATTGCGATCGCGACGTTCCGGATCAACCTCCACGGAGGCGCTGAGAGAAGGAGTCCGGAGGCGATGTGCACGGTCGAGTTCTCCTATCAGAGGACGAGCTTGCCGACGATATACCCGAGGGCGAACGCGCCGCCGACGAGAAGCGCGAGGAGC
>JBBQPW010000224.1:0-3564 GCA_038216845.1 Gaiellales bacterium
GTGCAAGGGCAGGCGCATGTAGTCGATCGGGCTTGCCAGTGCAGCGAGGTGGTAGACGAAGTCGACGGGCTCGTCGATCTCGATGTGCTCCACCATGTCGTGGTAGACGAACTCGAAGTTCGGCTCACGTGGGATGTGCGCGAGGTTCTCGAGAGAGCCGGTCTCGAGGTTGTCGATGCAGATCACGCGTTGGCCACGCGCGGAGAGCGTCTCGCAGAGATGCGAGCCGAGGAAGCCAGCGCCACCAGTGACGACCGAGGTCGGCATCGAGCGATCGTATCGGCGACCGTGGACGATGGGTCGGTCGGGGTCAGACACCGAGGTGTGTCAAGTGGCTGGAAGGGACAGATTTGCCACCCGAAACAGACACTGGCCTCTCGTCGGTGTCTGACCCCGGCGGCGGGCGGCGGCCGTAGACTGCTCGCGTGCCCAGCTGGCTCGCCCGCCGCAGCGAGGTCGACCGGCGCCTCCTTCTTGTTGTCGCGCTCCTCGCACTGACTGCGGCGGTGCAGCACTGGTACTCGATCGCCGACGGGATCCGGGTTCAGTTCGCCCACGATGTCAGCTCGTATCTCGTCATCGCGAACGCGGCACCATCGCTGCCGACCGACAAGGTTCTCCAGCCTTTCGCCGAGCGGATTCCTGTCCACTGGCTGGTCGGTGTCATCTCGAACGCCGGTATCTCGGTGGATCTCGTCTACCGCATCGGGATGTTCGCCTGCCTGCTCGCGATCGTCCTCGCAGTCCACGGCACGCTGACCAGGATCGGGTTGACAACCGTGGAGTACGGGCTCGCCATGGCCGCGCTCGTCGCGAGCGCGTATCCGTTCCACTACCTGCTCGCCTCGCCCGGAATGTTGTCCGATGGGACGTTCGTCCTCGGCGTCTCGGTGCTGCTGCTCGGGTTCGCCCGCGGCCGTTTCTGGATCGTCCTGCTCGGCCTCGCAGTCGGAACAGCAGGGCGACAGACCATGGTGCCGGTCGCAGCCGTCGCCGCCCTATGGGCCTTCGCGGTGCCGGCGTGGAGCAACGCCCGCTGGCGTTTCTCCGTGGCCTGCCTCGCGCTCCCGGCGGGAATTTACGCCGCGCTCAACCTGGCCGCGCGGCGGTTCGGCTACCCGGTGCCCGGTGGGTTCCACGACCTGAGCGTGCTCGGCTTCTTCACCAGCCCGTGGGACCTCGTGCAGCACCTCGGACGCGTGACCCTCGGCGTACTGGTGCCCGTCGGCCTCGCCCTCGGCGCCTGGCTCCGAACGCAAAATCCACTACCGCGCGGCGCGCTCCTCGTCGCCGCAGCCGTCGCCGCGCAGCCGCTCGTCCTCGGCCCGTCGTCGAACGGGAGCAACGAGCCCCGGCTCGCCGGCCTCGCCGGCCCTGCTCTTGTCGTCGCTGCGGGAGCGCTCCTACGGGGCGCCCGTCTCTCCCAGCGCGAGATCGCCATCGCCGCCGTCGCGATCGTCGTCGGGGGCCTCCATAGCCGGTACACGCACAGTCCGCTCGTGAGCAACTACGTCTGGGCCGGGGCCGAGTTGGTCGCGGCGGTCACCCTGGTCGCGGTCATTGGTCGCCTTGACGTCTCGCGCAAGCGACAATCCCCCGTATGACGACGCCGCTCCGCCAGCGCCCAGCGTTCCAAGCGCTCGAGACACACCAGCACGCGCTCGCCGATGTCCATCTCCGCGAGCTCTTCGCCGCCGATCCGGCCCGGGGCACCCGCCTCACGGCCGAGGCCGCCGGTCTCTATCTCGACTACTCCAAGCACCGTGTGACGGACGAGACGCTCGGCCTGCTGATCCAGCTCGCCGAGGAAAGCGGCCTTCGCGAGCGGATCGACGCGATGTTCCGCGGCGACAGGATCAACGTCACCGAGAACCGTGCCGTCCTTCATACCGCGCTGCGTCTCCCGCGCAATGCGACCCTCGTCGTCGACGGCCAGGACGTCGTCGCCGAGGCCCACGAGGTGCTCGATCGTATGGGCGCGTTCGCCGATCGGGTTCGGTCGGGCGATTGGCTCGGCCATACCGGCAAGCGGATCGTGAACGTCGTCAACATCGGCATCGGTGGCTCCGACCTCGGGCCGGTGATGGCGTACGAGGCCCTTCGCCACTACACCAACCGCGACATGACCTTCCGCTTCGTCTCCAACGTCGACGGAACCGACATTTCGGAAGCTACCCGCGTCCTCGATCCCGCCGAGACGCTCTTCATCGTCTCGTCGAAGACGTTCACGACGCTCGAGACGCTGACGAACGCGCACTCCGCGCGGGCCTGGCTCCTGGCGGGGCTCGGCGGCGACGAGGCCGCAGTCGCAAGGCACTTTGTCGCCGTCTCGACGAACGCGGCGGAGGTCGAGACGTTCGGAATCGACACGGCGAACATGTTCGGCTTCTGGGACTGGGTGGGCGGCCGCTACTCGATGGATTCGGCGATCGGTCTTTCCACCATGCTCGCGGTCGGGCCTGAGGAATTCGCGGCGCTCCTTGCCGGCTTCCACGAGCTGGACGAGCACTTCCGGACGGCTCCGTTCGTGCGCAATCTGCCTGTGCTCATGGGACTGCTCGCGGTCTGGTACCGGAACTTCTTCGGGGCGCAGACCGTCGTCGTGCTCCCGTACGACCAGTACCTGAAGCGGTTCCCCGCCTACTTGCAGCAGTTGACGATGGAGTCGAACGGCAAACGCGTCACCCTCGAGGGCGTCGAGGTCGACTACGAGACCGGCGCCGTCTTCTGGGGCGAGCCGGGCACCAATGGCCAGCACTCCTTCTACCAGCTGATCCACCAGGGAACGTTGCTGATCCCGTGCGACTTCATCGGCTTCTCGCGGTCGCTGAACCCGCTCGGCGACCACCACGACATCCTCACCGCGAACCTGCTCGCCCAGACCGAGGCGCTCGCCTTCGGCAAGACGGCGGCCGAGGTCGAGGCGGAAGGGACGGCACCCGAGCTCGTGCCGCACCGGACGTTCCCCGGCAACCGGCCCTCGTCGACGATCCTGGCCGAGAAGCTGACGCCGAGACTCCTCGGCGCACTCGTCGCGCTCTACGAGCACAGCGTGTTCACGCAAGGCGTGATCTGGGACGTCGACTCGTTCGACCAGTGGGGCGTCGAACTCGGCAAGGTGCTCGCCAAGCGCATCATCCCGGAGCTCTCGAGCGATGCGGCGCCCGAGCACGACTCGTCGACGAACGCGCTCATCGAGCGTTACCGCCGCCAGAGACGCTGAAGACGTCGAGCTCGTGTCGACACACGTTGATTTGACAAGCGTATGCATCACGATATATCGTGATCCGTCGTAACCGTACGAAAGGAAGAAGAATGACAGCATTCGTAATCACACACAGCTCGCGCCGCTGCCGAGGAGAGGGCCTGCACCTCATGACCGGCAAAGGCCGTGGCCGCCGCGGACAGCGCGGCTTCGGCGAACGGGGTAGCCGCGGTATGCATGGCTTCCTCGGACCTGGGCCAAGAGCGGGGCGCGGCGACATCCGCGCCGCGATCCTCGCGCTCCTCGTCGAGGGGCCGATGCACGGCTACCAGATCATGCGTGAGCTCGCCGACCGCTCC
>JBBQPW010000225.1:0-3541 GCA_038216845.1 Gaiellales bacterium
AGGCCGCTCGTCTGAAGCCAGCGGGAGATCGCCCAAGCGTTGGTGCGTCCCGTGCTTCGACCTCGGGACTCGGTATCAGGGTCGCGGCTCGTGCCGCTGATCCGCACGTGGCTCAACGAGGGCAACGATCGGTCGGCCCTACCCGATCTCGACGTCCGCCGGCTGTGGTCGATCCTCAGCGGCGAGACGACGTACATCAGCGTCCGCGTCGCCCTGATGAGACTCGATGCAGCCGACGGCCAGGGAGGTGGTAGAGCCGGACGCCTAACCCAGGGTTCGGCTTTTACCACCTCCTAGCGGCGTCGAGTAGCTGATGAAGCCGGTCACCCCTCCGGAGCCAGAGAACGTGAAGCCCTCTGTGTTGGTGTCACTGATCGAGTAGACGCAGTCGATCAGGGCGTGACCTTTCGGCGATGCGGAGCCCTTGGTGGATCCGGAGTCCCTGCCCGAGTCGACGACGATGCCTTCCCGTTCGTGACCGTGAAGGTGAAAGGCCCGAACGCGACCGGGATCAGCACCTTGGTGCTGTTGAGGTCGTGTGCCGGTGTGAAGTTGCCGTTGCCGTTCACGACCGCCCGGAGAGTGCCGCTCGTGCCGCAGTTGATCGAAATCACCGACGATTTCGGCGCTCTGCTCGGGTCTGCCGCGGCGCTCCCGACCGCTACGGCTGATGTGACGACGGCAAGAGCGACGAGCAGCACGCCCGCGCGAAAGAAACCCCCTCACATCTTCCTCCCCCTGGTGTGCTCCGTATGGAGACACAGACCTTCATATCGCGGCTGTCACGGAACAACCAACCCATGGCGTGCGTAGGTTTGGAGCCACGTTCGGGACACCGAAACGGACGCCGATGCCTGAAACGGCTTGAAGCCTAAGCGGGCGACGAGGCTCGAACTCGTGACCTTCGGCTTGGGAAGCCGACGCTCTACCAACTGAGCTACGCCCGCGTGGCGCGGATTCTAGACGCCGAGGATGCTCGACGCCCCTTGGAGCACCGCAAGGACGACGCCGATCGGCAGATGCTCGGCCGCGAATCGCAGGCTGCCCGCCAGCGTCCCTCCGATCGCACCGGCGTCGTCGGCGTCGTCCACAGCGCGCAGGAGGCCTGCTCGTACGGCGTCCTCGACCGTCGCGTTCGAGAGGTGATGGGACGATGCGAGGTGGTGGAGGTCGTCACGGCTTGCGAGTGCGAGCACGACGTCCTCGCGCGAGACGCCGAGCGCGCAGCCGGCACCGTCCGCAGTCGAGAGGGCGATCTGCTGCAGGGTCTGCTCGACGCCGTTCGGTGACGTCCAAGCGCGTGGGGCGCAAGGATCCGCAACGTGGCTCGCGTGGTAGGACGTCCCGCCAAGGGCGAGGTAGGTCGCGACGAGCAGCGTCGAGGCCGCTGTGGCGATCGCGATCGCTGCTGCCGACTGCCTCACAGCGTCGCGCTCCTGCGGCCGACTGCGATGACAGCGACGCCAATCAGCGCCAGCGTGGCGGCGAGAAGAAACGGCGGCCCGAAGGCACTCGTTACCGCCCGCTCGAGCTGATCCTGGAGGGTTGCCGACACGCGTCGATACTCCGCGCCGTTCGCGCCGTCGAACCTCTTCTCCAGCGGTTTGCGCACATCAGGTAGCCGTTCACCGGAGTGGTCGATCGTGCGTAGAACGTCCTGTGCGGCCCCGATCTTCTCGAGCGGCGAAATGTGGCTGTCGAGGAGGATCGCCGTGCCCGCTCGCTTTGCGTCGGTTTCGTTCTTCATGAGCTGGGCACTGAAGAGCGGCGTGAGGAGCAGGAGCCCGAGCACGATCCCACCGTGGCGCGACGCGATGGTCCAGCCGCCGTGGACGGCCTGCGGCGAGCGTCCGCGAAGCGCCTGCTCCGTCAACGCCGCGACCGTCAGGCCGAGCCCTGCGCCGACGAGCACCTGTGGCGCGATCGTCCACCGCCAGCCGGCGTGGGGCAGCAGTCCCAATGCCGCTAGACCTCCGGCAACGAGGATCAGCCCGGTCACTGCGCGCACCGCCGGCGCGCCGATCCGAGGAGAGATCCGCGAGGAAACGATCGCGGCCGCCGGAATCAAGGTAACCACGATCCCGGCAGTCGCCGGGTCGAGGTTCCAGCCGTTGACGAGCAGGATCACGAGCAGGAACAGTGCGGCGCTCAGGGCAGCCGATGCGAAGAGCAGCGCGAGATTCGCGGCCAGGTGAGGCCGTCCCGCATCGACTGCGGCCGGCGTCGTCCTACGGAAACGCCACAACGCCGCCACCGATGCGAGGAGCAGCGGCGGCTGAACGAGGAAGATCGCCTCCCAACCGGCGAACTGCGTCAGGAGGCCCCCTGCGGCGGGCCCGAGCGCCGCCCCGAGGATTCCCGCGCTCGCCCAGACGTGCGCGGCGCGTGCCTCCGAGGCGGACACGTCGAAGAGAAGAGCGAGCGCCGCGGAGACGACTGCCGCACCGCCGAGCGCCTGAACACCGCGCCCGGCGAGCAACACTGCGAACGATGGCGCGAACGCGCAGGCGAGCGAGGCGCCGGCGAAGACGACGAGACCTGTGGCGCAGACCCGCACCGGGTTGCGGCGGGAAAGTCGGGCCGCCGGGACGGCTGCGGCGGCGAGTACGAGGTTGTAAACGGTCAGCACCCAGGCGACTGTCGTGATCGACACGTCGTAGTGCCGAAGGATGTCCGGCAACGCAAGCGTGACGACCGACGAGTCGGCCAAGGTGACGGCGATCGCGATGCCGAGCAAGACCGTCCGGCCGCGTGCGCTCACTCTCGAAACCCTAGATGGTTGATGCGACGGTCTCGCGCGCCCCTCACTGAACGATCACATCGACTTCGTACACTCGCCCGCGTGATGCGGGCTCTCGTTGTCGCCGCGGCGTTGACTCTGTCGCTTGCCGCCGCAGCAGGTTCGGTCGCCGGGCCGTCGCGCTCCACGGGGACGTCCGGCGTCTACAAGGGACTCGGCACGTGGATCGACATCTACGACGCGAGAGCGTTCGCCCAGCCGGAGGCAACCGCAGCCGCTATTGCCTCTCACGGTGTCCAGACGGTGTACGTCGAGACCTCGAACTCGAAGCAGATCTTCGACATCGTGAAGCCGGACGCCCTCGGCCGGCTCGTAGACGCGCTGCATCACGACGAGATCGAGGTGGTCGCCTGGTACCTGCCGACGCTCGTCAGGCCCGCCGTCGACCTGCGCCGCTCGCTCGCCGCGATGCGGTTCGTGACACCGAGTGGCGGCGGATTCGATGGTTTCGCACTCGACATCGAGGCGCCCGATGTCAAGCGCCCGACCGTGCGGAACGCTCGTGTGCTCGCGCTGTCGCGCCAGATCCGTGCGGCGGCAAGGCCTGACCTCGGGCTCGGGGCGATCATCCCGTCGCCGCGCGGTATGGAGATCCGACCCGCGTACTGGCCGGGCTTCCCGTACGCGCAACTCGCGGGGCTCTATGACGTGTTTCTGCCGATGACGTACTTCACCGGCACCGTGAAGGGGTCGGATGCGGTCTACGGCTACCTCGCGCGATCGCTCGCGATCCTCCGAACC
>JBBQPW010000226.1:0-3387 GCA_038216845.1 Gaiellales bacterium
GATGCTGCACGACGTTCCGGCGGAGTCGCACGCGAGCGAGACCGTCGGCACCATTCGCGTGCTCGAGCGCGCAGCCGAATAGCCCCCTCCGGCTACGATCGCGCGCGATGCGTGCGCACGGTATCCACCACCTCGGGCTCGCCGTCGTCGACCTCGACGAGGCGATACAGACGTACGAGGAACTGTTCGGCGGTCGGCTCGAGCATCGCGACCAGCTCGTCGACCAAGGCGTGGAGGCAGCATCAGTCCTCGTCGGAGAGAGCCGTGTCGAGTTGCTCGCCGCGACCGGTCCGGACACGCCGGTCGCCAAGTTCATTGCGAAGCGCGGCCCGGGGATGCATCACGTCGCCTATCGCGTTGACGACGTGCGCGTCGCACTCGACGAGCTTGCGGTCGCGGGGGCCCAGCTGATCGACAGCGAGCCGCGCCGCGGACTCTTCGGCCTTCAGGTTGCTTTCGTCCATCCCGACGCCATCCATGGCGTCCTCACGGAGGTGGTGTCAGATGGCTGAGATTGAGTCGACGCGAATCGAGATCGGCTTCAACGGCGGGCAGATCATGAGCGCAATCGTTACGGCGAAAAGCGCCGATGCGCTCGAGCTCGCGGTGAGCGGCGGCTCGGGCGAGACGCTCAACTTGGATGCGCAGGACGGGCGCTACACGGTCGCTCTCTCCCACATCGTCTACGTCAAACGCTTCGCCCGTGAGGCGCGAGTCGGCTTCGAGAACTAGTGGGCCTCGAGGTCGGGATCGTCGGCCTGCCGAATGCGGGTAAGACGACGCTGTTCAACGCACTCACCCGGGCAGGTGCCGAGATAACGGCGTATGCGTCGATGACCGAGAAGTCGAACGTCGGGATGGCGGCGATCGCGGACGATCGGCTGGGGCGGTTGGCGGCGCTCCTCGGCGCGCGCAAGGTGACGCCCGCAGCCACACGCGTGGTCGATGTCCCCGGAACCGGCCCCGCGCTGCTCGGTGGCCTTCGGCAGGTCGATGCCCTGCTTGCGGTGACGGACGGCTTCTCGGACGGTGCCGATCCGGCCGGTGATCTGGAGACGCTGAAGCTGGAGCTGCTCGTCGCCGACCGCGATCACGTCAAGCGCCGGCTGGAGCGGGTCGGCAAGCAGGCGAAGTCCGGCGATACGGGGTTGCGTCGCGAGGTCGAGGTGCTCGGCGAGGTTCTCGCCCATGTCGATGCGGGTCGGCCGCTGTTCGAATGGACGGGCGAGCTGCCGGACAGCCTGGATCCGCTGACGACGATGCCGTTGCTCGCGATCGAGAACGGCCCGGACGGGATCGACTGCAAGCTGGAGGCGGAGCTCGCAGAGCTACCCGACGAGGAGGCGGCGGCGTTTCGCGACGGCCCCTCGGCCCTCGACGAGATCGTGCGGCGGCTGCAGGAGGCGCTCGGTCTGATCACGTTCTTCACCGTCGGAGAGAAGGAGACGCGGGCGTGGACGTTGCGCTCCGGCCAGACCGCGCTCGAGGCGGGCGGCACGATCCATTCCGACATCGCGCGCGGCTTCATCCGCTGCGAGGTGATCCGCTGGAACGACCTGCTGGACGCTGGATCGCACGCGGAAGCCGCGAAGCGGGCACTGCAGCGGCTGGAGGGGAAGACCTACATCGTCCAGGACGGCGACGTCCTGAACATCCGCTTCAACGTGTGACGGTGCGCTCGATCCTACTCGCGGCGAGCGCGGCGAACCAGGTTACGGCCATCAACACGAGCAAGACGCCTAGGAGCCGTAACAGCGCGCTGTCGTCTTTCAGCACGCTTCCGGGGTCGACGATGCTGTTGCCGGCGGTGACGATCAGCCACGCTGCGATCAGCCCGCCGGCGGCCGTGGCGACGAGAGACGCGAGATAGAGGAACCTTGCCGCGCCGACCGTCTCACCTACGGCGAGAGTCAGCCCCAGGGCGATCAGCGCGAACAGCGCCCACGCCGCCGAGATACCGGCGATCTTCCCGTATGCCTCGCTGTCGATGTTCTGCCAGACGCCGAGGGCCTCGAGATCGATGATCAGTCCCGACGCGCCCAGGCCGACGAGCGCCAGTAGCTGCACTCGTCTCCGCACAAGACAGGCCAATGCGCACGCCATCGTGGCTCCGGCGAGGAACACGGAGAACGCGATTCCGGCGCCCTGCCCCACCGCGGAGCCGGTGCCGTCGGCGTCGATGACGCCGATCACCCCGACGACTCCAGCGAATGCGAGCGTGACGAACGCGATGAGCATGCCGACCCGCAGGGGTGGGATGGAGCCGCGAGGCGAGGTTGTCGGCGCTTCGCTCGTTTCCATGCGCCGGTGTTCACCAGGCTGAGAACAATTCCTGCCGCGTGGTGGCATGTACGATCGCCCGCATCGTGAAGCGATCGCTCGTGCTTGTAGCCGCAGCCGCCGTTGTCGCGGCCGTCGCAGCGTTGTGTTCGCGGCGCTGTACTTCGCGAGGGAGCCTGCAACAAGGACCGTGATCGAGAAGCCGTGCGGCGATCGGATCTTCGGCCACATCATGTCGCTCACCCTGCGCGGCGATCATTTCGAGATGCGGTTCGACCCGGCGTGGTTTCACGAGCGGAGCGACGGCCAACACCGCCGCCGCCGAGGACGGGGCCGTCGAGCCGGGTCAGCCGGTTCCGAATGACAACTACGTCATCGAGGAGGGTCACCGCTCGCTGATGTACATCGTTCCGCCAGGGACGCACGTCACGGTCCTCACGCGCAAAGGCGACCCGGCGAGCTTCGGCGCCACGCCAATCGCCGTCGCCCAGCTGGCGCAGATCGTGGGTGGGGGGCAAGCGGATCGAGCTATATGAGCCGCTGAATTTGGGGGTCGATCCGCGTCCACGTCGACACCGCTTGCTCGATCGATCAGCAGTACCACCCCTAGTCATCCCCCACGGACCGCGTGGCGGCTTGTGCGTCCAGCTGGTTCGCGTGGTAAAGCACCGCCGCCTCGGCGGTCTTCGTGGCGCCGCGGTCGTGGTGCGTCGCCACCGCGTGGAGGAGCTCGGCGCGCGCGTCCGGTTCTAGCTCGCTGGCTCGCCCCTCGATCAGGCGCAAGCCGAGATGGACGTGGCCGAGCAGCCGGCCCTCGTTTGTCTGCGGAAACCCTGGGCCGCGCGTCAACTCGGCGGTGCGACCCACGTCGTGTAGGAGCGCAGCCGCAAGCAGGAGGTCCCCGCGTAGCCGTGGGTGGAGCTGCATTGTCTCGCGGCAGAGGGTTGCGACGCCGACTGTGTGCTCCAGCAGCCCGCCCGCGTAGCCGTGATGCCCGTCCGTACCGGCCGCCGGCAGCGCGCGCAGCGCGTCGCGCAGCCCAGGATCGGCGAGGAACGAGCCCGTGAGGGCGGCGAGCCCCGGGTGGGCGATCTCGCCGGCGAGGAA
>JBBQPW010000227.1:0-3354 GCA_038216845.1 Gaiellales bacterium
CGACGACCGACTCTTCATCACGACCTCGCTGCCGCACCTGCTGGAGCTCGGCCATCCCGCCGTCTCGAAGGGAACCGGGCTCGAGTTCGTCGCGCAACGCCTCGGCTTCGCCCCCGAGCGAACGGTGGCCTTCGGGGATGGTGAGAACGATGTCGAGCTTCTCGCGCGCGCCGGTTTCGCAGTCGCGGTCGAGAACGCGCATCCCCGCTTGCAGGAGCAAGCCGATTGGATCTGCCCCAGCCCCAAGGACGAGGGAGTCGCCACCGTCCTGGAGGCCTTTCTACACTCCATCGCATGATCGACCTCAAGGCCGCCCGCAACGATGCCGACCTCTATCGCGCCGCCCTGGCGCGGAAGGGCGCGGCGGAGACGTTCGACGCGTTGCTCGCAGCTGACGAGCGTTGGCGCGCACTCGTCCCGCGCGTCGATGAGTTGCGCAGCCAGACGAAGCTCAAGGGCAGGCCGACGACCGAGCAGGCCACCGAGCTCCAGCGCGTGAAGGCGGAGCTGAAGGCAGCCGAAGACGGCCTGGCTGCCGCCGAGTCCGAACGCGATGCGCTCTTGCTCGCGGTACCGAATCCGCCGGACGAGTCGGCGCCCGACGGCGACTCCGAAGACGACGCCGAAGAGATCGGCCGCGTCGGCGATCCGCCCACGCTGGCCGACCCGAAGGAGCACACGGAGATCGGACGCTTCGAGATGGAGCGAGCGGCACGGATCTCTGGCTCGCGCTTCGGTTACATCGTTGGCGACACAGCGCTCGTCGCGTTTGCTCTCTACCGCTGTGCGCTCGAACATCTGACGGAGAACGGCTTCACGCCGATGCTCACGCCGGTCATGGTGCGCGAGCAGGCGATGATCGGCAGCGGCTTTTTCCCCACTGAGCGCTCGAACATCTATGCGCTCGCCGAGGACGACCTGTACCTGACGGGCACGTCCGAGGTGGCCTTGGCGTCGTTCCACGTGGGTGAGATCCTCGACGGTGGAGACTTGCCGCTCCGCTACGCGGCGTTCTCACCGTGCTTCCGCCGTGAGGCCGGTGCGGCGGGACGCGATACCCGCGGCATGTTCCGCGTTCACCAGTTCAACAAGGTCGAGATGTTCGTCTTTGCCGAGCCGGGCGAGTCGTCCGCGGAGCACGACCGCATGGTCGGGCTGGAGGAGGCGTTCCTGCGCAAGCTCGGCCTGCCGTACCGCGTCGTCAACGTCGCGGCTGGTGAACTTGGCGCTCCCGCGGCTAAGAAGTTCGACATCGAGGCCTGGTTCCCGTCCCAGGAGCGCTACCGCGAGGTGACGTCGTGCTCGAACACGACCGACTTCCAGGCACGCCGCCTCGGCATCCGATACCGGGGCGCGGCCGGGCTCGAGACACCGCACACGCTGAACGGGACGATGGTCACAGATCGGGCGCTGCTCGCGATCCTCGAGAACTTCCAGGGCGATGTCCCCGACGTCCTCGTCGGCTATGGCGCGCCGCCGCACGTCTCCCGGTGAGCGACTGGGAGCGCGCCCGCGCGTTCCTGCGGGACACCTACCGGCGGCGCGTCGAGTACGTCGAGAGCTACCCGTGGGGCGAGCTCGTCATCACGCCGAGCCTGCCGCGCGTCTACGACGCCAACTTCGCGATCGTGGAGCGCTGGGCCGGTGACGCCGCAGGGCTCCGTAGGGAAATGAACCGCGTACAGAGCGAGCACGGCTTCGCACACCGCAAGGTCGTCCTGGCCGACGAAGACCTCGCCGCGCAGGTCTGGTCGGAGTTCGAGCAGCCGGATTGGCCGCTCCGCCATCGCTCCCTCGTGATGGCGCACGCTCGGGCGCCCGACCGCGCGCCCGACACCTCGATCGAGGTTCTGACCGTCGGCGACGACGCCTGGGAGCAGGGCAGGCGAGCGCTGATCGAACTCGAGGTCGACGGCTCCGATCCCGAAGTCTCCCGCCAGCTCCTCGACCTGGATCGTCGCCTCGCTGCCGCGATGGACGTCCGCCATGTCGCGGCGCTTGTCAACGGCGAGATCGCGTCGTATGCGGGCGTTTACCTCGACGACGGCGTCGCGCAGATCGAAGACGTCGCGACGCTGCCGACTCACCGCCGTCAAGGTCTCGCCCGCGCGGTCATGCTCCACGCGATGGCCGAGGCGAGACGAGCCGGCGCCGGGCTCGTCTTCCTCATGGCGGACGAAGCGGACTGGCCGCAGGAGTTCTACGGACGCCTCGGCTTCGATCCGATCGGCGTCGAGCACGTTGTCGGCCGACCCGGCGAACGCGATACCTAGTGCCGTCGTGAAACCCCTCCGCCTGCTCGCTCTCGCCTGCCTGGCTTCCGCGGCACTGGCGACTACATCCGGCGCCGCGGACCGGATGTGGGTCGGCTTCACCGACGACCCGACGCTCCGCTTCGGCGCCGACCGGCAGGCGGGTCTCGATCTCGCGGCCCGTAGCGGAGCGACGATCGTGCGAACGGTTGTGATCTGGAGCACGGTCGCCCGTTCGCGGCCCACGGACGCGACCGACCCGTTCGACCCCGGATACCAGCTCGACGACCTCGACGAGCTCGCCCGCAACGCACAGGCCCGCGGGCTCGAGGTGCTGATCACGATCTGGGGTACGCCGGGGTGGGCGAACGGCGGGCGCGGGCCGCAGTACGCGCCGACCGACGTAGGCGACCTGCGTGACTTCGCCCAGGCTCTCGCCTCCCGCTATTCGGGGCGCTACCCGGGCTATCCATTCGTCCGCTTCTTCGGCATCTGGAACGAGTCGAACCTCGCGACGTTTCTGAGGCCGCAGTTCGACGCGCGCGGCCGGATCGTCGGGCCCGCCGTCTACGCACGGCTTGCCGCGGCGGGCTACGCGGGGATCAAGGCGGGGAATCCGGCTGCACAGGTGGCGATCGGCGAGACCTCCTCGAACGGCCGTCAGAAGCACGTTGCCGGGCTCACTGACGCCGTTGCGCCGGGCCGTTTCGTGGAGCTCGTGGCACGTGCGAACCCGAAGCTGCGTTTCGACGCCTGGGCGCAGCACCCGTATCCCTTTCCTGTGAGCCGGCCGCCCACGCAGGTCGTGGCCTGGCCGAACGTGACCTTGACATCGCTCGCCAAGCTCGAAACGACACTCGACGACGGCTTCGGACGCGCCGGAATCCCGATCTGGATCACGGAATATGGGCACGAAACCCACCCTGGCGAGCCACGCGGAGTCACCGAGGAGCAGCAGGCGAGCTACCTGACGACCGCGGTCGGCATCGCACGACGCGACCCGCGGGTGCAGATGTTCATCTGGTTCATCCTCCGCGACTCGCCGAGCAGCGCGTGGCAGAGCGGGCTCTACCGCGAGGACGGCACTCCGAAGCCGGCGCAG
>JBBQPW010000228.1:0-3349 GCA_038216845.1 Gaiellales bacterium
GGCGCCGGCTGTGCGGTCCTCGCGGCCGAACGGCCCCAGCTCGTCGTGACGAACCTGATGGTCGCAAGCGCGATGCTCAACTGCCTCTGGGCAGTCACCGAGCAGGGCAGCGTCCCCTACAGCGAGGTCTACCTCGACGTGATCCACAACGCGGCGCGCAGCCGCTCGTGGTTCCGCGTCCCGGCCGTCGCGCAGTAGGGGAGCGTGGATCAAATAGGTGCACAAGCAGCCGGGGAGGCGCCATGCGGCGCTCCCCGGCCTCACACACGACATCGCAATCAAGGATCTCAACATGACGCACGTCGACCAGAAACTTCGAACCGAACAGCTCGCCAACCCCTTCCGACCGGGCAATGGGGTGGCTCCGCCATACCTCGCGGGCCGCGACGCGCTCCTCGTCGAGTTCGAGCGTTTTCTCGGCGAGACCCACCCACCACACGCGAACTGGACGCTGACCGGCATCCGGGGAACCGGCAAGACGGTGTTGTTGGGGGAGTTCGCGACGCGCGGGGAGCGGGCGGGCTGGCTGTGCCTCGAACGCGAACTCGGCGAACGTCACCGTGACGAGGCGAGGCTGGCCGAGGCGATCGCCGCCGACTGCGCGGCCCTGACCCGGCGGTGCAGTGCGCTCGGGGGTGTAGGTGATGCGCTCGAACGAGCCTGGCAGTACGTGCGCCCGCGGCGCTTGACCGTCGGCGACATCGGCTACGAGCCAGCCTACGAATCCGAGCCCAACGAAGCGGCTGACTCGATCCGCGCCGCATTTGCGGCCCTCGACGACGCCCTCGCGCAGACTCAGGCCGTCGGCGCACTCCTCCTCTACGACGAGGCGCACCTGCTCGGCGACGATCGCCGCCGGGAGCAGTTCCCGCTCTCGGCGCTCCTTGCTGGACTCGGGCAGACCCAGCGGACGTCGAGCCGAGTGCGGGTGGTCCTGTGTGGGCTCCCCACGCTCAGCCTGAACTTGAAACGGGCCCGTACGTATGCCGAGCGGATGTTCCGCCACGTCGTCGTCGGCCACCTGCAGCCCGGAGACGCCTGGGATGCGCTGGGGATCCCGCTCGCCGGGAGTGGCCGGACGCTCGATCTGTCACTGATCGGCGAGATCGTCCAGCAGACCGGCGGCTATCCGTACTTCCTCCAGTTCTTCGGCGGGTTTCTGTGCAGCCGAGTTGCTCGGCCCGACGTTCGCCTCGTTGACTACACGGCACTCGAGCCGAGTCTCATCCACGAGCTCGATCTCGCGTTCTTCGAGGATCGCTATCTCGGTGCCGGTGCCGCGGGTCAGCGGGTCCTCGAGGTCATGTCGCGCTCGGGCGACCGTGTCAGCGCATTGAGCCTCCGACGCGGTCTCGTCGAGCTGCCGAACGTCGACGTCGTCGTCCGCCGGCTCGTGGACCGAGGGCTCGTATACCGCCCGACTCGCGGCACCTACGATTTCGCGCTGCCGCTCTTCGGCTCGTACCTGCGGCGGCGGACGGAACTAACTGAACTAACGAGTCGGTGTTAGAAGTGGTCCGGAAGTTCGATCCGCACGACATGGCGCTCCGCGGCCGCATCGGCGCTTACCGTCTCCACGCGACCCACGATCCGCGCGCGACGACCGCCCGCGCGAGGGCGACCTTCCGCGCCTCGTTCGACCGACTGGTCGACCCCGAGGGCCGGTTGCCGCCGGCCGAACGAGCTCGTCGGGCCGAGGCTGCACGCCGCGCCCACTACGCGCGTATCGCCAGACTGAGCGCGTTGACGCGCCGGCGACGGCGCGGCCCTAGTAGCGGTCGCCAGGGCTGAGACGCCGGTGTGCCTCGCGGGCGCGCTCGTCGGCCGCCGAGGCACCGTAGCGGCTGAGCATCGTCCGACTCCGCCAGCCGGCAAGACGCATGAGGTCCCCTTCGTTGCCGCCGGCGGCCAGCCACTGATGGGCGTACGTGTGCCGGAACCGGTGCGGGTGGAGGCCCGGGACGCCGGCCTTGGCGCCACGACGCCGGACCACGTCCGCGATGCCATTCGGGGTCATCGGACCGGCGAGACCGAGCCAGAGCTCGGCCCGATCGGCATCGCGGTGGCCGGCTCGCATCCGAAGGTAGCGGTCGAGCGCCTGGGCGGCCTTGCGGCCGAACGGACAGGCCCGCTGACGGCGGCCCTTGCCGAGCACGATTGCGACGTTGGCGTCCCAGTCGATGTCGGCGACCTGGACACCGGCAAGCTCAGACAGCCGCATCCCGGTGTCGAGGAACAGCCGGACTATTGCCGCGTCACGCCGGTCTTCGAACGCCCGACCCTCGCAGGCTGTGAGGAGTCGGCGGACCTCGTCGTCCGTTACGACGTCAGGGGACGTCTCGGGCACGTGAGGCGGTCGCATCCGCGCCATCGGGCTCGCCTCGAGCTCCCCCTCGGCCACTAGCCACTTGAAAAACGTCTGGAGCGCCCGGTGGCGGACCGAGGCCGTCGCCGGCTTGAACCGCGCGAGGAGGTCGGTCACGAACGCCTCGATGTGTTCGCGGCGAATGGCGGCGATTGCGACGGGCAGGCGCTCGGCGACGAGGAACTCGCGAAAACGTGCGACCGACTCGAGGTACGTCTGGACCGTCCGAGGGCTCTTGTTCTCGGCAACAAGGGCACGGCGAAAGCTCTCGGCCATCGCGGTGATCGTTGCCTCAGGCGACGCTGCCTGCCGTCGAGGGCTGGTGAGTGCGCTCAATCGGTGCTCCTCAAACCGTGTCCAGTTATCGTGTCGGAGAGCATTGTAGCATGGTCCGGAAATCAGAAGACCGCCAGTTAGGCGGTCTCCTTGAGTTCAGATCGGCGATTTGGAGCGGGAGACGGGATTCGAACCCGCGACATTCTGCTTGGGAAGCAGACACTCTGCCAGCTGAGTTACTCCCGCTCGGGAGACAGGCATTCTAGCCCGCGGGGAGTCCCAAGACTGCGCCGATGCTTAAGCCCCTCGACCTGGCGACGTGGCATGAGGTCTTCTTCACGGTCGCGACCGCGCGGCCACCAGAACGGGCCGACGAACGCCATGACCGTCTTGGCCTCGAGCATCTCGACGGTCGCCCGGAGGAGGTCGCCCACGTAGGGGTCCTGCGCCTCGCGCAGCGCGCACGCCGGGTTCCCGGACGGGCTCCCCGGTGCCGCGGGGTAGAGGTTCACCCAGGCGAAACGGGCATAGCACGGCGTCGCCGAGTCAGGCTCGAAGGCTTCGGCCAAGAGGCGAGCCGTCGACCAGAACGGCGAGGTGTGGACCCGATGGCTGGCGATCCAGTCGAGTGAGTCAGGCCGATCGCTGTTCCGGGCGCGCGCAGCCTTGATGCTTCGGCGCGGCCTACGGCGGTTCGAAAATGCTCGG
>JBBQPW010000229.1:0-3069 GCA_038216845.1 Gaiellales bacterium
AACGTGCCGCGCATCGCCTTCATCAACAAGATGGATCGAACGGGTGCAGATTTCTTCGCGGCCGTCCAGTCGATGCGCGATCGGCTCGGTGCGAATGTCGTGCCGGTGCAGCTGCCGATCGGCCAGGAGGAGCACCACCAGGGGATCATCGATCTCGTCGAGATGCACGGCGTCACCTGGTCGGACGACCTCGGCACGAAGATGGACATCGGCGACATTCCGGTCGACCTTCGCGCGCAGGCCGAGGAGTACCACCACGCGCTGATCGACGCGATCGCCGAGTTCGACGACGAGCTCACCGAGACGTATCTCGAGGACGAGACCTCCGTCACCCCGGAGATGATCCGCCGGGCGCTCCGGACGGGAACGCTTGCCGATGCGATCACGCCTGTCTTCCTCGGCTCTGCTTTCAAGAACAAAGGCGTGCAACCGTTGCTCGACGGCGTCATCGACTACCTGCCGAGCCCGCTCGACGTCCCAGCGATCCAGGGTATCGACCCGCGGAAGGACACTGAGACGAGCCGCGAGGCGTCACCCGACGCGCCGTTCTCCGCCCTCGTGTTCAAGGTGATGTCTGATCCGTTCGTCGGCAAGCTGACCTACTTCCGCGTGTATTCCGGCTCGGTCAAGGCCGGCGAGCGCGTCATGAACACGACGAACGGCAAGACCGAGCGCATCGGCCGCATCCTCCAGATGCATGCGAACCACCGCGAGGAGCGCGACGAGATCGGTGCGGGCGACATCGCGGCTGCGGTCGGCCTCAAGCAGTCGACGACCGGCGACACGCTCGCCGTCGAGAACGCGCCGATCGTGCTCGAGTCGATGAACTTTCCCGAGCCGGTCATCTCGGTTGCGATCGAGCCGAAGACAAAGGGCGACCAGGACAAGCTCTCACAGGGTTTGCAGCGCCTCGCCGAGGAGGATCCGACCTTCCGCGTGACGACCGACGAGGAGACGGCGCAGACGCTGATCGCCGGCATGGGCGAGCTTCACCTCGAGATCATCGTCGACCGCCTGATGCGCGAGTTCAAGGTCGATGCCAACGTCGGACGGCCGCAGGTGGCGTATCGCGAGACTGCCGGCAAGCCGGCCGAGAAGGTGCAGGGCAAGTTCGTGCGCCAGACCGGCGGCTCGGGCCAGTACGGCGACGTCACGATCAATCTGCTGCCCCAGGAGCCGGGCGCGGGCTACGAGTTCGTCGACAAGATCGTCGGCGGCAAGATCCCGAAGGAGTACATCAAGCCGGTCGACGAGGGCATTCGCGAGGCGATGAACTCCGGGATTCTCGCCGGCTATCCGGTCGTGGACGTCAAGATCGAGCTCACCGACGGCAGCTACCACGACGTCGACTCGAGCGAGCGGGCCTTCAAGATTGCCGGCTCGATGGCCTTCAAGGAAGCGATGAAGCGCGCGAAGCCGAAGCTCCTCGAGCCGATGATGGCCGTCGAGGTCGTCACACCCGAGGACTACCTCGGCGACGTTATGGGTAACCTGTCGAGCCGCCGGGGTCGCGTCGAGCACCTCGAGCCGATCGGGAACTCACAGGCAATCAAGGCGAGCGTCCCGCTCGCAGAGATGTTCGGATACGCAACCGACCTTCGCTCCATGAGCCAGGGTCGCGCCACTTTCACCATGCAGTTCGATCGCTACGAGGACGTACCGCAGTCGATCGCGAGCGACATCGTCGACTCGCACACAGGTTCTTAAGGAAGGGAGACCGGAGGCAGCATGGCCAAGCAGAAGTTCGACAGGAACAAGCCGCATGTCAACGTCGGCACGATCGGTCACATCGACCATGGCAAGACGACGCTCACCGCGGCGATCACCAAAGTGCTCGCCGAGTCCGGTACCGGTACCGCGGTGCGTGACTTCGCCTCGATCGACGCCGCTCCCGAGGAGCGCCAGCGCGGCATCACCATCAACACCGCGCACGTCGAGTACGAGACCGAGAACCGGCACTACGCGCACGTGGACTGCCCGGGGCATGCTGACTACATCAAGAACATGATCACGGGTGCCGCCCAGATGGACGGCGCGATTCTCGTGGTCTCGGCCGCAGACGGCCCGATGCCGCAGACGCGCGAGCACATCCTGCTCGCCCGCCAGGTCGACGTCCCCGCCATGGTCGTCGCGCTGAACAAAGCCGACATGGTCGACGATCCAGAGCTGCTCGAGCTCGTCGAGATGGAGGTGCGTGAGCTGCTCTCGAAGTACGACTTCCCGGGCGACGACATCCCGGTGATCCAGGTCTCGGCGCTGAAGGCGCTCGAGGGCGACCCGGAGTGGACGGCGAAGATCCTCGAGCTCATGGCCGCTGTCGACTCGTACATCCCGGAGCCGATCCGCGACGTCGAGAAGCCGTTCCTGATGCCGATCGAGGACGTGTTCACGATTACCGGCCGCGGCACCGTCGTGACCGGCCGCATCGAGCAGGGCCAGCTGAAGGTCGGCGAGGAAGTCGAGATCGTCGGCATCCACGAGAAGACCGAGAAGACGACGGTCACCGGTCTCGAAATGTTCCTGAAGACGCTCGACTACGCGCAGGCCGGCGACAACGCGGGCGCGCTGCTCCGTGGCATCAAGCGCGAGGACGTCGAGCGTGGCCAGGTGCTCGCGAAGCCTGGCTCGATCACGCCGCACACGCACTTCAAGGCTGAGGTCTATGTGTTGTCGAAGGACGAAGGTGGTCGCCATACGCCGTTCTTCAACGGCTACCGGCCGCAGTTCTACTTCCGGACGACGGACGTGACGGGCTCGATCAAGCTGCCGGACGGCCAGGAGATGGTCATCCCGGGCGACAACACCGAGATGGAGATCGAGCTGATCCAGCCGATCGCCATGGATCCGGGTCAGCGCTTCACCGTTCGCGAGGGCGGCCGCACCGTCGGTGCCGGCGTCACCACCGAAGTCATCAAGTAGCAAGCCGAGACGGGGAGAGATCGTGGCGCAACAGAAAATCCGTATCCGGCTCAAGGGCTACGACCATCAACAGGTCGACCGCTCCGCGTCCCAGATCGTCGAGACGGCGCAGCGGACCGGTGCGACGATCACCGGCCCTGTGCCCCTGCC
>JBBQPW010000230.1:0-3049 GCA_038216845.1 Gaiellales bacterium
TGCCTCGACACGGCGGCCGGGGTGCTCGGTTCGGCCGCACAGGGCGTTCTCGAAGTGGCCGACCAGGCCGTCATCGTCAGCGGGGCGAGCCTCGACGCCGCGCGCGCAGCGAGCGCGACGCTCGACTGGCTCGAGGAGCATGGCCACTGCGGGATTGCGTCATCGGCCGTGGCAGTCCTGAATGGGATCAGGGCCGACTCACGCGGAGTCGACGTCGGACGGATCGAAGAGCACTTCGCGGCCCGGTGCCGAGCCTGCATCCGCATTCCGTGGGACCCCCATCTCAACATCGGCGCGGAGGTTGCGCTTGAGCAGCTGCGGTCCGACACGCGTCAGGCGTTCTTGGAGCTCGCCGCGGCGATCGCCACCGGCTTCACCGAACCAACGCAAAGGAGGTCGTGACATGTCGCTCCTCTCCACCCTCATCGTCGCCGCCACGGGCGTCGGGGGAAAGCCGAACCCGAACGGGCTGCCCGGCACGTCGGCGCTTCAGAGCCTCATTTCCGGAGTCGCCTTTTGGGCGTTGCTCGCAGCGCTGGCCGGCCTGCTCGTCTCGGCGGCCGTGTGGGCGCTCTCGTCGCACTCTGGCAACTACCAACACGCGTCGATGGGCCGGCGCGGAACCCTCATTTCTGCCCTGGCGGCCTTTCTCGTGGGTGCGGCACCGGCCATCATCGCGTTCTTCGAGGACCTCGGCCGAACGGTCCAATAGCTGTGCCCGGCCGCGACGTCAGCATGCGGGTAGTCGCTCGCGAGAGCCGGGGCTCTAGACGCGTCCTCGCACTGGTCGTTGCCGCCCTGGCCCTGCTCGCGTTCGGGATCGCAATCGGCAGCCGCATCGCCTCGCCGCGAGAGTCATCACCGCGTGTAGTCGACGCGACGTCGTTTCCCGGCACGAGCCGCACGCCGAGTCCACCAGCCCGCGCAGCGCTGATGCCGACCCGTGCGGGCGCGGTCACAGCTGCGGCCCGGTCGATCACCGCATTCGACGGCGACGTCCTGCTCGAGCCGGTGCGGCTTCGCGCGGTCGTCGGGCGCATCGCATCGGCCGCGTCGCGCGAGCGGCTCGTCGAGGCTTTCGACCAGGCCAGCGTGCAGACACGAGCGAAGCTCGGAGCGGACACGGTCCCCAAGCCGGTGATTGTGCTGCGCTCGATTCCGATCGGCTACCGGGTCGAGCGCTTCTCGGCGGGCGCGGCCACGATCGCAGTCTGGTACGTGGGCATCGTCGGCAGCGGCGCCACCGTCCAGCCGCAGCAATCGTGGCGTACCCAGGTCGTCACGCTCGTCTGGGAGGGTGGCGCTTGGAAGGTCCGCTCGTTCGCGAGTTCCGCCGGCCCCACTCCACCGCTCTCCACTGCCGAAATCGCCGAACCGCCCGGCGAGCTGTTCGCCGCCATCCCGCGTTTCGAGGAGTTCGAACGTGCCGAGCCCTGAGCGAACCGGCTCCAGGTCCACGCGATTCGCCCTGATCGTGACGGTCATCGCGCTGCTGGCGCTCGTGATCGTGCCGACCGCGGTCCCCGCACCGTCGACCCAGCGGGTGAAGGGCGCGATCGTCGTCGTCGCCGGGAACATGGACCCGCGCCTGCTCCGGCAGGTGGGCGTGACGCACGTCGCTGTCGCGCTCACCAACGACAACCTCCGCGACTTCGCGACGTCACGTTGGGACGGCTTTGTGCGAGGTGGCTTCCACGTCGCCCGCGACACGACTCAGGACTCGATCCGTACGACCGCTGGAATTACCGCGTCGATCGTCTCGTCGCACCGGCTCGCGTTCCTGATCGAGGACACGGAGGCACACAAGGCTGATCTGCCGGACGGTGTTCTCAAGCCGGAGCGACTCCAATGGACTGAGTGGTTGTTCTCGGAGCTCCGATCACGGCTCGGCCCGTCGTTCCCCCTGTACAACGTGACGCTCGGGATTCATTCGTCGCCGGCGGTCGTGAACCATGATGCGTTCCGGCGTCACAACGTCATCCCGATTTGGGAGGCCTACGACGAGAACGGTGTGACGCTCGGCGTCGAGCGTACGGCGGCCAAGGCGGCGGCCGAGGGCTGGTCGAGCCCGCACATCGCGATCGGGGACAAGAGTCTCCAAAGCGATCTACGGGAGAGTGGCACCCAGGGTCTTGGGGGCGTCTGGCTATGGGCGCCGGATAACGGGCCCGCGCTAGCAGTCGCGCCCAAAGCGAAGACTGAGCAGACGTCGCAGCTTGCTGCGGCGCGCACGCCCGCACAGGCAGGGATCATCCCAGTCCCCAATCCGTGCGAGCTTCCAGTCGTCGGAAACGTCTGCGACGCCGTCTCTGGAGCGGTCACCAAGGTCGCTGCGGAGGCGGGCGAGTTCGTCATGCGCGGCGTCACGGCGTGGGTGACGAACGCCGCAGTGTGGGTGACAGGCAAGGTCGGCGACCTCATTGAGAAAACGACCAGCCCGGATCTCACCGCGAGTTGGTTCGAGGGTCAGTACGCCGCAATGGTCGGGGTCGCCGGTGCGCTCGCGCTCCTGATGCTGATGCTCGCGATCATCCAGTCGGTCATCCGTCAGGACATCGGGCTGCTCGTTCGCTCGGCGTTCGGCTACCTGCCAATGGCGTTCGTCCTCGCAGGCGTGGCGATCGCGGCAACCGGTCTGCTCGTCGCCATCACGGACGACATCTCGAGGGCCGTCGTCAGTGGCCTCGGAACTGAGCAGTCAGACAATCTGTTGCAGTCGGTCGGCGACGCCTACAAGAACGCGCTCGACGAGGGCTCGGGCATCCCCCTCTTCGGGGTCTTTCTCGGCGCGATCATCCTCGCGATCGGAGCCTTCGTGCTTTGGCTCGAGCTGATCATCCGCGATGCGGCCATCTACGTCTGCGTCTTCTTCCTGCCGCTTACGTTCGTGGCCATGATCTGGCCGGCAACAGGCCGCTGGGCGAGGCGGCTGGTCGAGCTGCTCATTGCAATCATCCTTGCCAAGTTCGTCATCGTCGCGATTCTCAGTCTCGCGAGCGCGGCGATCGCCAACACGACCGTCGCCACCGGCGAGGGAAACACGTTCGAG
>JBBQPW010000231.1:0-3021 GCA_038216845.1 Gaiellales bacterium
TCGCAATGCAAGACCTGACCCCGGTCCGGTTACGTCCCTTCGTCCCACGACGCGAGGTACTTGGCCTGCTCCTCCGTGAGCTGGTCGATGTCGACACCCATCGTCGCGAGCTTGAGTCGCGCGATCTCGTCGTCGATCTCCTTGGGCACGACGTACACCGTCCGTTCGAGTGACGCGGCGTTCTGCACGACCCACTCCGCGGACAGCGCCTGATTCGCAAACGACATGTCCATTACCTGGGCGGGATGGCCCTCGGCGGCGGACAGGTTGACGAGGCGCCCGTCCGCGAGGAGGTAGATGCGACGACCGTCTGCGAGCACGAACTCCTCGACGAACTCACGGGCGTGCCGGGTGGACGTCGCCAGCGCCCGGAGCGCCGGAATCTCGATCTCGACGTTGAAATGGCCCGTGTTCGCGAGGATCGCCCCGTCCTTCATCAGCTCGAAATGCTGTTTCGCGATCACGGACTTGTCGCCCGTTGCGGTGACGAAGATCTCGCCGACCCGGGCGGCCTGATCCATCGGCATCACCTGGAAGCCGTCCATCACAGCCTCGATCGCTTTCATCGGATCGACCTCGGTGACGATCACGTGCGCGCCCATGCCCTTCGCGCGCATCGCGACGCCGCGTCCGCACCAACCGTAGCCGGCGACGACGAACGCTCGGCCGGCAAGCAGGACGTTTGTCGCCCGGATGATCCCGTCGATCGTCGACTGGCCGGTGCCGTAGCGGTTGTCGAAGAGGTGCTTCGTCCGCGCCTCGTTGACTGCGACCACGGGGAAGCCGAGCTTGCCGTCGCGCTCCAGCGCCTTCAGCCGGATGACGCCGGTCGTGGTCTCCTCGGTGCCTGCAATGACATCGCCCAGTTGCTCGCGACGATGCGAGTGGAGCACCCCGATCACGTCGGCACCGTCGTCCATCGTGATGTGCGGACGATGGTCGACCGCGGCCTCGATGTGCGAGTAGTAGGTGTCGTTGTCCTCACCTTTGATCGCAAAGACCGAGATGTCGTGCTCGTCGACGAGGGCTGCGGCGACATCATCCTGGGTGGAGAGCGGGTTCGACGCGCACAGGACGACATCGGCACCACCTGCCTTGAGCGTCCGCATTAGGTTCGCGGTCTCGGTCGTCACGTGCAAACAGGCCGACACGCGGTAGCCCGCGAGCGGCTGCTCCGTCTCGA
This sequence comes from Gaiellales bacterium, assembly GCA_038216845.1. GTDB lineage: Bacteria > Actinomycetota > Thermoleophilia > Gaiellales > Gaiellaceae > Gaiella. The sequence goes on from JBBQPW010000231.1 coordinate 1,184, forward strand.
ACCGATCGCGAATCGCCCTCAACACCGGCATCTGCCGGTCGGCCCACTCGATCCGGCGGATACCGTCGGGTGCGAGAGCCAGGTCTTTGACATCGTTGCGCTTGGTCGTTGCCATCAGTCCTCTTTCCTGTCAGGTCGTCGCGGCCAGTGTAGATACGAGGCGGATGGCCTCACGCCGCGAGCAACCGCTCGTGTTTTCGTTGTTCCCACTCCAGGTACGCGGCCGAGGCCGGGGTTCCCGCGAGCCATGTGTCGAGCGCGGCACGTAGCGCCGGCTCGCGCCGCAGCCTCAGGGCGAACGCGACCTCGCCGAGCTCGACGCCGAAATCGCGTCGTAGATCCACGAGCGCACGCAGCTGATTCAGTTCGCGAACGCCGTATCGGCGATACCCGCCGGCGGTGCGCTCAGGAACGACGAGGCCCGTCTGCTCGAGATAGCGGAGCATCCGCGCCGACCAGCCGGTACGCGCAGCGGCCGCACCGATGGCGATCCCCGGCATTAGACAACCTTACCATAGTTGTGTAAGAGTTTGCCTTCTCATGAGCTTGTGACGATTCGTTACAAGGCGTTGGCCCGAGCCGAAGTCTTGTGACGATCCGTCACAAGGTTAGGCCACGCTGCGGAGAGGCCGGCGGAGGAGATCGGGCACCGCCTCCGGCAGCATCGGCCTCGCAAACAGGTATCCCTGGCCACGCATACAGCCGAGCTCCTGCAAGCGCATCCGCTGCTCCTCGAGCTCGATCCCCTCGGCCACCGTGCGCAGGTCGAGTGAACCGGCAATCTTGATCACCGCTTCGACGAGCCGCGCGTCGCGTTGCTTGGTGGCGATCTCGTCGACGAATTCCTTGGCGATTTTCAGAACGTCGACCGGGAAGCGCTGGAGGTAGCTCAGAGACGAGAACCCCGTCCCGAAGTCGTCGACGGCGATGCGTACGCCGAGTCGCTTCAGTTCTGCAAGGCGCGTCGCGACGAGCTCCACCTCGTCCATCAGCGTGCTCTCGGTGATCTCGAGCATCAGGTCGTGCGGATCGATCCCTGTCCGTTCGAGGACGTCCGTCACCTCGCCGATCAAGCCGGCACTCTGGAGCTGGCGGCCGGCGACGTTGACACTGATCGAGAGCCTCGCCGCCGAGGGGAGGGACGCCTGCCACGCGACCGCCTGTTCACACGCCCGCTCGAGCGCCCAGCGGCCGATCCCCGGTATCAGTCCAGTCTCCTCGGCGAGCGGAATGAACTCGACGGGCGAGATCGGGCCGCGCGACGGGTGCGTCCAGCGCAGAAGCGCCTCCAGGCCGACAACTGTGCCGTCGCCAAGCTCGACGATCGGCTGATACACGAGGTGGAACTCGTCGTTCCCGAGCGCCCGCTCGAGGTCGGCCTTGAGCTCGAGGCGGGCCAGCGCAGCGGCGTGCATCGCCGGCTCGAAGACCTCGTAGCGATTCCCGCCCTGGCGTTTTCCCTTGTACATGGCGACATCGGCGTTCCGGAGGAGATCTTCGGATGTCTGCCCGTCCTTGCCGATGACGATGCCGATGCTTGCTCGGACAAGGAGCTCGGTGCCCGTGAGAACCACCGGGCGCCGGAGAGTCTCGAGGATACGCTCCGCGACCTCCACGGCCGCGTCGACGCCTCCGACGTCCTCGAGGAGGACTCCGAACTCGTCACCTCCCAGTCGCGCTCCCGTATCTGCCGCGCGCAGACAGCCGCCGAGCCGGCCACCGACCGCGATGAGCAGCTCGTCGCCCAGCGAATGCCCAAGGCTGTCGTTCACCGTCTTGAAGTCGTCGACGTCGATGAACAGCACCGCGACGCTGCGCGTCGTTCGGCTGAGCCGTTG
>JBBQPW010000232.1:0-2963 GCA_038216845.1 Gaiellales bacterium
TCGAGGACTTCGAGGTGGTTGGCTACGAGCATCACCCCGCGATCCGAGCTCCGGTCGCGGTGTGAGGCTCTCGATCGTCGCTGCCGTCGCACGCCAGGGCGTGATCGGTCGCGACAATACGATCCCGTGGCAGATACCGGAGGATATGCGCCATTTCAAGGCGCTCACGATCGGACATCCGGTCGTCATGGGCCGACGGACGTGGGACTCCCTCCCCGACCGCTTCCGTCCGCTCCCCGGCCGCCGCAACGTGGTCCTCAGCCGCAACCCCGATTGGCACGCGGAAGGGGCGGAGCGCGCCGGCTCGCTCGACGAGGCGCTCGGTCTGCTCAAGGGCGTACCGCAGGTGTTCGTGATCGGGGGCGCCGGGCTGTATGCGGCCGCGCTGCTCATTGCCGATGAGCTCCGCCTCACAGAAATCGACGCCGACGTCGAGGGGGACACGATCTTCCCGTCATTCGCCGAGGCCGGTTTCGAGGAGACCTCACGCGAGCGGATTGTCTCGGAATCAGGTGTGCCGCTCTCTTTCGTCACGTACGCGCGCCGCGTCGCTGCCAGGCCATGAGCCGCCCCCTCGTCGGAACATCCGGGTGGTCGTATCCATCCTGGCGGCCCGATTTCTACCCGGCCGGCTCGCCGCCGGAGCGCTTCCTCGGGCTCTACGCGGAACGGTTCACGGCTGTGGAGCTGAACTCGACGGGCTACCGGCTCCCTTCGCACGAGCAGTTCGGCCGCTGGGCCGCGCAGGTGCCGAACGGCTTTCGCTTCGCGGTCAAGATGTCGCCGCAGGCGCTCCGCCGGCTCGACTCGTTCCAGGAGCATGTCCGAGCCCTCGGCAACGCACTCGGTTGCGTCCGCGTGGTGGTCGAGTCACCCCGCGACGACGGACTGCTGGCGCTGCTCCTCGGCTCGGCCGAGCCGACGATCCGCTTCGCGCTCGATCTTCGCGACCCATCGTGGGACGGGGTCGAGCCGCAGCTTGCCGAGGTGGGTGCCGTCCGCATCGGAGACTGGGATGCGGCCGGCGATTGGCGCTACCTCCGTTTCCGCGAGCCGCCGTACGACGAGGCGGCGCTCGTCGCGTTGGCGGATCGACTCGGGCCGCTCGTCTCAGCGGACGTCGACGTCTTCGCGTTCTTCCGCCACGAAGCAGAGCCGACGGCTCCCGCCTACGCCCGGCGACTCCTCGAGCTTCTCGACCGATAGAGGACGACCCGACCTTGCGGCGAATCCGTCGAGTCCGTGCCGACCTTCCTCGCAGTCTCGCTTGCGCTCGTGCCCGTCGTGGCGACGGTCGCCCCGTTGGCGTGGTTCGCGCGGATGGGTCGTTAGCCGAGGTCTAGGCGCGCCGGATCGAGACGACCTGGGCTTTCCAGGAGCCGCGCGGGGCTGACACGGTGACCGTCGCGCCGACGACAGCTCCGATCAGCGCGCTGCCGAGCGGCGACTCGGGCGAGACGCCGCCGACGCTCGAGATCTCGACTTCCAGCCGCTCCCCGTCCCCGTCGACGATCTCGACAATCGAGCCGACGCCAACCGAGTCGTCGGTTTCGTGCTCGACCATGACCGCATGCTGGAGCCGGTGCTGCAACTTCCGGATCCGCGCCTCGAGAAGCCCTTGCTCGTTCTTCGCCGCGTGGTACTCGAAGTTCTCCGAGAGGTCGCCGAAAGAGCGTGCGACCTTGATCGCCTCGACCGCAGCCTTGCGCTTGGGCCCCTCCATCTCGACGAGATCGGCCTCGAGCGCCTCGCGCTGGGACGCAGTCAGATGCTCTCCGATCGGATCGCTCATGCCCGCAGGCTAGACCATTGACTCCGTAGAAGCCCGCGCGCGGCGCCGCGCATCCACGGATGGCACTCGGACCGGCCCGCCGGAGGATGAAGACATTCAAAGGAGGCCTGAGATGAAGAAGATTGTCGTGGGATACGACGCGAGCCCGGAAGCCGACCGCGCACTCGAGCGTGCCGCAGAGGTCGCCAAGGCGTTCGACGCGGACGTCATCGTCACGAGCGTGGCCCGCGTCCTCTACGGCGGGGGCAAAGGGATGGGAGGGATCGACCCGGTCGACCCACCGGACCTGCACGAGGACGAAGCGCGCAGGGCGAAGGCACGCCTCAGCGAGCTCGGCATCGAGGCCAAGACGGTCGACGGAATCGGCGATCCAGGCCGAATGATTGTGAAGGTCGCCGAGGCCAACGACGCCGATCTGATCGTCGTCGGCAGCCACACCGCCGGGGCGCTCGAACGGTTCTTCGTCGGCAGCGTGAGCGACACCGTGAAGCACCGCGCTGCCTGCGACGTTCTCGTCGTGCGGTGAAAACAGCGCGGGGGACAGACTTCAGTCTGTCCCCCGCTCAGTCTCGTTCTCTATACCGCAGCCTTACACTTGGGCCCTTCCATCTCGACGAGTTCGGGCAAGTCGAACGTGCTGCACGTCTGTCAGCAGTTCACCGGGCTCAACGAGCCAATCGACAACGGTGACGGGACGGTGACGTTCGTCAGCACCTTTTCAAGGGCCTTGCTAGAGCAGATCAGGCTCACAAACGGCCGGGTGCTCTCTCGCGACGCGGGCCGGGTCACCTTCACCTCCATATTCGATGCGACGACCGGAGACTTCATCTCCCAGACGCTCTCCGCGGAGAAAGGACCGCACCCCGACCTCGATAGTGACTTCGCGGTCTTCTGCAACGTCATCATCCCGGCGCTCACGTAGCGCTCCACAGAACCTGAGGTGGGCGGCTCTCAGACGGGCCGCCCATTTCACGCGACGACGACGTGAACCGGCATCCTTGCGCGTCGTTGCACGCGGTACGGCTCCTGTGACCAGAAGAGGTCAGCGACGAAGCGGTTGCGCGGCGGATCGCCCGTCATCACGATCGCCGTGCAGCCGAGCCGCTCCGCTTCGCCGACGATGCGCTTGGTCGCCTTCCGGGTACCGAGGATGTTGCCGTCGGCCTTCACA
>JBBQPW010000233.1:0-2912 GCA_038216845.1 Gaiellales bacterium
CGGTCGCCGTGTGGGAGCGGCACGTCCGCGCGGTTGGCCCTGCTGGAAGCCCTCGGCGGGCTGCCACGGGGCGCCGAGCTCTGTCACCTGTCGATAGTCGGCAGCGAGTTCCGGGCTCGGGTGGTCGGTGATACCGAGGTCTCAGGGCGGCCGGCTGTCGTCACCGAGGTAGAAGGCAGCGCCTACCGCACCGGCCGACACACGTTCGAGCTTGATCCCGACGACCCGCTCGGCACGGGCTTTCTCTTGCGCTAGCCGAACTGACCTACGCGAGCAGGGCGATGATCTCGGCTTCGGTCGGGTAGCGGCCTTCGCGCTGCTTCGAGAACAGCAGCCGGCCGTCGGCGACGACGTCGAACTGGCTGTTCTTGCCCGGGACTATCGACGCCGCATCTGCGTGCGTCGCGTTGATCGCGGCCGCGAGACTCGCGGCCCGTGTGTCGTACCCGCTTCAGACCGGGCAGTAGAAGATCTCGACCCTCATCCGCCAAGCCTATCTCTCGAGTTCCGCGGAACCAGGCTCGGCGCGTAGCATCGCATCGTGGCGCGCGGCCTCCTCATCGTCAACCCGTATGCGAGCCGCGTCACCATGAACCGGGTCACCGAGGTTCGCGATGCCCTACCGGGGGATGTCGAGGTGTATCTCACCGAGAGACGCGGTCATGCCACCGACCTCGCGCGTGAGGCTGCCGCCGGAGACATCGATGCGGTGTACGTCTTCTCCGGAGACGGCGGCTTCAACGAGGTTCTCAACGGGGTCGATGGGACGACCCCCGTCGGCTTCCTGCCCGGCGGTAACACGAGCGTCCTCTCCCGCGCCCTCGGCCTGCCGCGGGATCCGCTCCGGGCTGCGCGGCAGATGGCCGCCGGGAGAACGCGCCGGATCTCCCTCGGCCGGGTCAACGGCCGCCGATTCGGCTTCAGCGCCGGCATCGGCTTCGACGCGGAGCTCGTGCGAGGGGTTGACGCGCTCGGGCGTCGCGCGGACGGGAAGCGACCGGGTGACGTCGCCTTCGGCTGGGTGACGGCGCGCACGCTCGCCAGCCACCGCGGTCGCTACCAGCCTGTGCTCGATCTCGACGGCTTGGGCCGCGCGGCGATCGTGCTCGTCGCGAACTGCAACCCGTATTCATACGCCGGCCGGATCCCGCTCAACATCGCGCCCGACGCACGCTTCGAGCTCGGGCTGGACGTGGTCGCGCCGAGGCAGGTTGGGCCGTTCGACATTCCCCGGCTGATGCGCTACATGGTGCGCGGGAAAGGTCAGCGGACCTCGCCTGCGGTGATCTATGCCCACGACTGCGACAGGCTCGTCGTTCGCTGCGATCGGCCGCAGCCGCTCCAGGTCGACGGCGAGGACCTCGGAGACGTCGACGAGGCGGTGTTCGAGTGCGAGCGCGACGCGCTTTCGGTCTTGGTCTAGGTCTCGCGTTCGCACTTGTCACGGGTGCCGGAGCGTCTCCGTCTCCGTCTCCGTTTGCGTACGACCGTACGGCCCCGCTGCGATTCGTCGACCGGGGTCGGGTCAACCACGATTACCCGATCGCCGCCCACGACGTCTCGTACGAGAGCCCCAAGGGCGGCCGCGTCCCTGCGTACCTCGTGCTGCCGCCTGGAAAGGGCCCGTTTCCCGCGGTCGTCTACGCGCACGGCTCGGGCGGAAACCGTGAGGACTTCATCGTTCCGGCCGTCTGGTTCGCTGCGCGAGGCGCCGTGGCATTGACGAGCGACGACCCGTTTGCGCGCGACCCGAGCCTCGAGCGCGCCTCCGAGGCACGGCAGAACGCGGCGCTTGTCCAGAAGGTGGTCGATCTCAGACGTGCCGTCGACCTTCTGCAGTCGCGACGCGATGTCGATCCTCAGCGGATCGCCTGCGTCGGCCTCAGCCAGGGTGCGCGGGTCGGCGCGGTCCTTTCCGGCGAAGAGCGTCGGACCAAGTCGTTCGGTCTGATCAGCGGTCGCGGGGCGCTCGGATCAGCGCTCGACGAGCTGGGCGAGATTCGGGCCTCGCGGGCACGGTTCCTCTTTCAGGTTGGACGCCACGACGAGGTCGTCCCCCGTTCGCAACTCGTCGCGCTCATTGCCGCCGCGCCGCCCAGCAAGGAGGTGCGCTGGTACGACGCTGGCCATCTCTCGATGTGCACGCGATCCATGATCAGCTCCGCTGGCTCGCGTGGCAGCTCGGAGTCGCCGGTCCCATCGTGCGTGCCGCCAAACCGGGACCCTAGAGCTCGCCGGGCTTCTCGTTCTGGGCCGGCCGTGCGACGATTTACGAGATGAGTGACCCGATCCCATCCTGGCGGATCGCCGGCGCGTACTTCGAGTCGTGCAACTGCGACGCCATCTGCCCGTGCCGAATGGTCGGCGGACGGCCGGGCGGTCGCTCGACCTACGGCATCTGCTTCGGCGTTCTCTCCTGGCGGATCGACGAAGGCCATGTCGGTCCGGTGCCGCTCGCGGGTCTCAATGCGGCTCTCGTCATCCGCTACGACGACGACGAGCCCGGTTCCCCGTGGCGGTTCAACGTCCACGTCGACGAGCGAGGCGATGCGCAGCAGCAGGCGGCGCTCGCCGATCTGCTCACGGGCAAGCTCGGTGGGGAGTCAGTCCTCGGTCTGCCGTGGCTGCGAAAGCCGAGCCAGCTGCTCGAGGTCAGGGCCAGCCGCATCGAGATCGATCACGACGGCACCGACCACGAGCTGCGAATCGCAGACACCGTGGAGCTGCGGGCGTCGCGGCCGGTCGAGGCTGCCGAAGTCGTCTCCTGCGTCATCCCCGGCCACCATCACCCTGGCACTGAGCTCTACGCGGACACGCTCGCGGTTCGCGACGGGGCGTTCGAATGGGAGCTCACCGATCGGTGCGCGTTCGTGACGGATTTCGAATACCAGTCTGACGCTTAGAGTCCCGCT
>JBBQPW010000234.1:0-2791 GCA_038216845.1 Gaiellales bacterium
GCGAGAGCGCCCGAGGTGTACAGGCCCTCGGCGTTCCAGAGCAGGTAGCCCTTCGCGCCCTGGAGCCTCGCCGACTCGATCTGGGCACGCACTTGCTGCAGGTTGTAGCCCCAGTCCTGGACCCATGGCACAAGGTGTGTACCCGATCCGCGAAGCTGGCGGCGGAAGTCGCCGAGGGTGCGGAAGACCGTCTCGCCCGGCTCGTCGCTCGGATGGGCGATTCCGAGCTCACCGGCGCCGTAGAGCGCGGGATACGACATCGGACTCACGGTGTCGACGTGCGAACCGATCCAGCGTGGCACCTGGCCGATGCGCAGGTCGCGTGTTGCAGACAGGCCGAAGACTGCGGTCGAAACGCGCGTGCCGAACTCACGGAGATGAGCATCCGCATAGGCGGCGAAGTCGGCGATCACCCGGCCTCTCGTCTCCGCTGTTCGCGCCGGATAGATCGTGTCCCCGACGTTCCCGTCGGACGGGAAGCGAACGTAGTCGAACATGATCTCGTCGAAACCTGCCCTGGCCGCCGCTGAGGCGATCCCGACGTCGTAGGCCCAGACGCGCTTGTCGTACGGGTCGACCCAGCCGAGACCAGCAGACGTTGTCCAGACGGAGCCGTTGCCGCGGTGAATCGCGAGCTCCGGCTTTGCAGTCGCGAGCCGCGGATCCTGAAAGACGACGACGCGCCCGATCAGGTAGATGCCCCTCGCATGCAGCTGGCGAGCCACCGCGCGCGGGTTGTAGTACCCGCGCGACGCGCCGATCGCCCGTACGAGCGGCACGGAGCTGGGCGCGAACGCGACCTCGCCACCTTCGTCCTTGATATCGAGCTCGATCGTGTTCAGCCCCTGGTGCTTCAGGCGCGCATACTGCGCAAGCTTTCCAGGCAACGACGCCAGCGCGGCGGTCACGTGGATGCCGCGGATCTCGATTGGCAGCGGGCGAGGGCGAACGGCCGACGACGTCGGCGTCACGGTGACGGCCGGGTTCGCCGACCTTGGCGCCTTCGTGTGGCCGCGAACGGTTCGCAACTGCCAACCCGCGCCGAGTGCGACGACGGCGAGCAGCGGCACGCCGAGCATCGCCGCTCTGCGTCTGCGCTTGCGCCGCCGGGTGTGGTCCCTGCGAGCACGGAACCGCTCGTTCGGGTCCATCGATCCGTAGAGCATGGACACGGGGTCGCGGACCTTAGCAGCCTTTTCCCGCTCGCGAAATGCCCCGCAAGGCAATGGCGGGCGTCGTACGATAGGGCGGTGGTTCTCTCCGACGGGGCGATCAGGCGGCTCATCGAGCTAGGGAGCATCGGAATCGATCCGTACGAGCCCGGATTGCTGCAGCCGTCGTCGCTCGATGTCCGTGTCGACCGGCTCTTCCGAGTGTTCCGCAACTCACGGCATCCGTACATCGACGTCAAGCAGGCACAGGAGGATCTGACCGAGCTCGTCGAGGTGGAAGGCGACGAGGCGTTCATCCTCCACCCCGGGGAGTTCGTCCTCGGCTCGACGCTCGAGCGCGTCACCCTGCCGCACGATCTCGTCGCCCGCCTAGAAGGGAAGTCGAGTTTGGGGAGGCTCGGTCTGCTGATCCACTCCACCGCCGGGTTCATCGACCCGGGCTGGGACGGCCACGTCACGCTCGAGCTGTCGAACGTCGCGAATCTCCCGATCACGATCTACCCGGAAATGAAGATCGGTCAGCTCTCCTTCGTCCAGATGTCCGAAGCGGCTGAGAGGCCGTACGGCTCGGGTGGTCTCGGCTCGAAGTACCAGGGCCAACGTGGCCCGACGCCGAGCCGCTACTGGAAGAACTTCGCGGAGGAATGAGATCTCGCCGCGTCGCGCTGCTCGCAGACGTCCATGGCAACGCACCCGCACTCGCCGCCGTGCTGCGCGAGGTGAAGACCGAGAACGTCGACCTCCTCGTCCATGCCGGCGACCTCACTTGGGGCCCGCTCGTAACCGAGACGCTCGCACTCATTCGCGCCTACGACGGGCGGGCTGAATTCGTCCGCGGGAACGCCGACCGGGCTGTCATCGAGTTGGCCGACGACACAACGACGAGCACCGACGAACCAACCGCCCGCGAACGGTGGATGCGCGACCATCACGACGCCGACGCCGTGAAGTTCCTGCGCTCGTTCTGGGAGAACGTCGTGGTCGACGTTGACGGGTTGGGCGCCGTACGCGTTTGCCATGGCTCCCCGCGCAGCGACACCGAGTGCGTGACGTCGGCCACGCCGCTCGAGCGTATCCAAGAGTTCATGGCCGGGGTCGACGAGTCGATCGTCGCGACGGCGCACACGCACGTGCAGTTCGACCGTCGCGTGGACGGCCTCCGCTCACTCAACCCTGGGAGCGTCGGTCTGCCGTACGAGGGAGAGCCTGGAGCCTTCTGGGCTTTGCTCGGGCCGGATGTCGAGTTGCGCAGGACCGCGTACGACCTCGCGGAAACGATCGCTGCATACCGCGGGACGGACGATCCCTCCCTCGAGCAGATGGTGGAAATGCTCGAGCAGCCGCCGACGCCGGAGGAGCTGATCGCACACGCCGAGAAGCTCGCCTTCTCGGACTAGAGTGTGGGTATGGGTGTCGTTCGCCTGCTCGGCAGGTTCCACGTCCGGATCTACCGGCTGACCGGTGGCCGCTTCGTCGGGCGGGTCGGCAAGGCGCCGATCCTTCTCCTCACGACGATCGGACGGCGCAGTGGCGAGCCGCGCACCGCGCCCCTCCTCTATCTGAGAGACGGCGAGCGGCTCGCGATCGTCGCGTCGTTCGGTGGTCACCCGAAGCATCCG
>JBBQPW010000235.1:0-2701 GCA_038216845.1 Gaiellales bacterium
GGCGCGGCGATCAGCGCGATCAGGCGCACCGACGTCGCTCCCGCCGCCTTCACAGTGGTGACCGCGGCTGCGGTTGAGTTGCCGGTCGCGAGCATCGGGTCGAGCAGGAGCACGTCCCGGTCGGCGACGTCGTTCGGCAGCTTCACGAAGTACTCCACCGGCTCGAGCGTCTCCTCGTTGCGGTAAAGGCCGATGAACCCGACGCGCGCGCCGGGAATCAGAGACAGTACGGCGTCGAGCATCCCGACGCCCGCCCGCAGGATCGGGCAGACGGCGACCTTCTTGCCGGAAATGCGCCGGGCCGCCGTGCGCTCCAGAGGTGTCTCGATCTCGATTTCCTCGTCGGCGAGATCCTTCGTTGCCTCGTACGTAAGCAGGAGAGTGAGCTCGTTGACCAGCTGACGGAACTGCTGCGTCGTCGTCGTGACGTCGCGCAACAGGCCGAGCTTGTGCTGAACGAGCGGATGATCGACCTCGACGACGGTGCCGGTGGCCGCGGGGCTCACGTCACGTATTCCGTGTAGCCGCGAAACCCCGGATAGAGCGGGCGTCGTTCGCAGATCGCCTCGCTCCGCGCGGCGAGAGAGGCGAGGTCGGCACCGCCGATGAGTGCGCCGAGGATGATCCGACCGACCTCGCGGAAGTCGTTCTCGTCGAAGCCACGCATCGTGGCAGCGGGTGTGCCGATCCGCACGCCCGAGGCGATGGTCGGTGGCCGCTCGTCGTAGGGCACCGTGTTCCGGTTCACAGTCAGCTTCACCTCGTGCAGCCGCTCCTCCGCGTCCTTTCCGGTCCAGTCCGTTCGCCGAAGGTCGAGCTGGAGCAGATGCGTGTCGGTGCCACCGGTGAGGACGTCGAGGCCGCCCCCCATCAGCTCCGTGGAGAGTGCATCCGCGTTCGCGCGCACCTGGCGCTGATACTCGCGGAACGCTTCGGTTGCAGCTATCCGAAAGCACGTCGCCTTCGCCGCGATCACGTGCTGGAGCGGGCCGCCCTGCATTCCGGGGAACACCGCCCGATCGACCGCCTGGGCGTGCTCTTCCTTGCAGAGGACGAAGCCCGAGCGCGGGCCAGCGAGCGTCTTGTGCGTCGTCGAGGTGACGAAATCGCAGTCCTTCACCGGATTCGGATGCAACCCGGCGGCGACGAGTCCAGCGAAGTGAGCCATGTCGCACATCAGAAGGGCGCCGACCTCGTCGGCGATGCGGCGGAACTTCCACGTCTCGACGGTCCGCGGGTAGGCGGAGCCGCCGCAGACGATCAGCTTCGGCCGGTGCTCCTTCGCGAGCGCGAGCACCTCGTCGTAGTCGACCAGGCTCGTCTCGCGGGAGACGCCGTAGTGGACGATGCCGTAGAGCCGGCCCGAGAAGTTGACCTTCAGCCCGTGCGTGAGATGGCCGCCGTGGTCGAGCCGCAACGAGAGAATCGTGTCGCCCGGGTTCAGGCACGCGAAGTACGCGGCCATGTTCGCCTGGGCGCCAGCGTGCGGCTGCACATTCGCGTGCTCGGCGCCGAACAGCTCCTTCGCACGGTCGATTGCAAGCTGCTCGATCTCGTCGACGACCTCGCAGCCCCCGTAGTAGCGCCTGCCCGGGTACCCCTCGGCGTACTTGTTCGTCGGCACGCTGCCGACCGCCTCGAGGACGGCCGGCCACGTGAAGTTCTCCGATGCGATCAGCTCGATCTGGTTCCGCTGGCGCTCGAGCTCACGGCCAAGGAGCGCCGCGATGTCCGGGTCGTTCGCCGCGAGCCCGCCGGAGCGGAGGAGAGCGAGCGACTCTGCGACGACCGACATCGAAGTCATGCTAACCGGCGTCGATCGCCTCTGCGAGAAGCGTCGCGACATCGACCACACGAAGCTCGCGACCACTCGCACGGACGCCGTCGTCGAGCATCACGGTGCAGAACGGGCAGGCAACGGCGAGCGTCTCGGCGCCCGTCTCGGCCGCCTCGCGGACGCGCTCCTCGTTGATCGGCCCGCCACGCTCCTCCATCCACATGTGTGCGCCACCCGCGCCGCAGCAAAACGTCTTCTTGCCGCTGCGCGCCATCTCCAGAGGCCTGCCGACAGCCGCGACGAGCTCGCGCGGTTGCATCCGCACATCGTTGTGGCGCGCGAGGTAACACGAGTCGTGGTAGGTGACGGTCTGCTCGCCTGCGACGGGCGTGAGCCGGCCGTCGCGGACGAGATCGGCGAGCAGCTCGGTGTGGTGCACGACCTCGTAGCTGCCGCCGAAGTCCGGGTATTCGTTCGCGAGCGTGTTGAAGCAGTGCGGGCAGCTCGCGACAATCTTCGTCACGCCCGCGTCGTTCAACGTCGAGACGTTCTGTTCGGCAAACGACTGGAAGACGTACTCGTTGCCCATCCGCCGCGCCGGATCACCCGTGCACGATTCGCGCGGACCGAGGATCGCGAAGTCGACGTCCGCAGCCTGCAGCAGCTTGGCGGTCGACTCGGCGGCGGTTCGCGCCCGCTCGTCGAACGACGCGGCGCAGCCGACCCAGTAGAGGACGTCCGGCGCCGGATCGCCCGGCTCGAGAACACGCACACCGAGCCCCGCGGCCCATGCCGCGCGGTCGACCTGCGGTTTCCCCCACGGGTTCGCCGCGCGCTCGACGTCGCGCAGCATTGCCTCGGCCTCTGTGGGGAACTTCGAGTCGACCATCACGAGCTGCCGGCGGAGGTCGACTATGTGGTCGA
>JBBQPW010000236.1:0-2575 GCA_038216845.1 Gaiellales bacterium
GCCGGCATGTCGAAGCCTTCGGCGTCGCGCGGAATCGCGAAATCGCGGCCGACGCGGGAGATCGTTGCGGTTGTCATGGTGGGTGGTCTCCTTTCGAGCGATCAGTTGTCGAGCAGGCGCGGAAGCGCCTCGCTCAGGACGTGGGCGCGGATCCGGATCCGGACGGTGATCGACGTCAGCACGACGGCGACCGACGCGACCGCGAGGCCGATCACACCCTGGAGTGCCGGGGCGAGCCAGTCCGGCGTCGTCCGGACAAGGCTGCCGCTGGCGCCGCCGGCGTGCGCGAAGCCGAATACCAGACCGGCCATCCAGCCGAGCGTGACGACTCCGAGCAGCGCGAACGCGAGCGCCTGGCGCTGAGAAGCTTGGCGGTCGAGATCTTCCATCGTTCCTCCTTCGGGGGCAGGGTGGTTGTGCGCGAAGTCAGACCCGGAGCCCGCCACCGAGATTCACGGCGGCGTGCCCGAATCCCGACGGGCCGTGTTCGGTCTGAAGGGCATGAAGTTGGCTCCGGAGATTCACGTCCCTCGGATCACACCGCCCATGCCGCAGCCTGACGGCCGTCGAGAGTTCCGCTGCGACGGCTGCGGCTACGGCATCGTCATCGGCACGCGACTGCCTCCTTGCTGCCCGATGTGTGGCAGCTCTGACTGGTCGGATGTCGGCCCCGCGCTAACGCACGACCGCCGGTGTCGCTAGTCGTCGCGCTCGCGCGAGAACCCTGCGATCTCGACGACCGGCCCGTCGCGAAACGGTGTGTCGTACGAAATGCCGATCCGCTCGTAGACGACGGGAGGCACCGAGATGTTCGCCAGGAGCAGCCGACCGACCGCTGCCGAGCCTGGTTCACGCAACCCTTGCTTCGGGAGCGCGAGCGTCATGGTCCGCTCGGCGACCACGTGTGGCTCGTACGGAAGGCCGGTCGAGAGCTCGAGCCCGGAGGGCACGTCGAGCGAGAGCGTCCTCTGGCCGGCCGTCCAGTCGATGAGACGCGCGATGTCTCCACGCGGCGCGCCTTGCTGGCTGTAGCCGAGCAGGGCGTCGACGACGAGGTCCGGGGCGGGAGCGGCACGGACGGGCGGGACGCTCCCGGCCTGCGCTCCGATCGCGGCGAGAATGTCGAGCTGCCGCTTCGGTGTCTCCGCGAAGCCCTCGGGCGGCGCTCCGAGCACGATCTCGACCTCGGCTCCTGCGAGCAGCAGGTGCCGGGCGGCAACAAGGCCACCACCGCCGTTGCCACCGGGCCCCGCGAGCACGACGATGCGGCGGCCGGCCGCCCCGCCGAGCATCCGCGTAGCCACAGAGGCGAGGGCGCGGCCGGCGTTCTCCATCATCTGCTCCAGCGAGATCCCGATCTCCTCGATCATCAGCCGATCGACCTCCCGCATCTGCTCGACCGTGATCCAGGTGAGCTCGCCCGCCGGCACGATCGGAAACTCGCGGCGCCCGAGCCCGTAGTGCCGTTCGGCCCGGAGTTCTGCCGGCCAGCTGTCCTCGAGTTCGACGCCGAGCCCGTCTGCGATCCGGTTCACATAGTTGAAGTAGGCAACGACCTGGTTCGCGTCGACGATCGCACGATCGTCGAACCCGGCCGCCCGAAGCGGCGCCAGGTCGGTCTCCGTGACGGCCGCCGGTGTCCGCGTCAGAAGCAGCGCGTAGCCACAGAGCGCGCGCAGACGCTCATCCAACTCATCCCACGCGCCGGAGGCGACCGCCTCCGCGAGCGAGGCGTCGCCCGGCTCGCGGGCGAGGCTCTCGCCGTGTTGCACCACTCAGTAGTGGCAGTCGTTCGCCGCGGAGACCGTTACCGCGATCGCCTCGCGCTCGGCGCGTGTCAACGGCGAGTCGCCGTACATGATCGTCCGGTACAAGCGCACATGCGCGAGCATCGCGTCGCGGTTCAGTGAGTGCGAGGCAATGATGTTTGCCTGGCCCGCTGCCGCTGGATCGGTTCTCACCCACATTGCTTCTGATTCTTCCCCTTCTCGGTCCTGGGCGGCGACGGATGCGTCGTTCAGCGCACGACGAAGCTGCCGTGCATGAACGTGTGGTGCGGGTCGCAAACGTACGAGTAGCGGCCCGCCCTCAACCGCACAATCCAGTGCGTCGTGCCGGTCCCGACCACAGAAGTGGTCTTGTTCACGCCCGGTCCGCGCAGATGGAAGTTGTGGATGCCGGAGAGGTCACGGATCGCGAATGTGTAGGCGCCTCGCTTCAGCGTCTGCACGGACTTGCCGTTCGCGCCCTTCAGCGTGATCGTGAACCCTGGCCCAACGGTGCCTCGAAGCACGGGCGTCGACGTGGCCGTCGCCGGACCGGCAGCAACCGCGATCGCTGCAATGAAGCCTGCAAGGAGCAGTGAGCGCATGAGACCTCTCTGTCTTCGTGGATGGACGCAATTCGGCGACGGTGCGAAGGGACGCACGGCTCTAGGTACAGCTGGAGCGCTTCGATCGGATTCTAAAACGACACCCGACAGCCACCGTGCATCGACTGCCTCGAATCCTTCCGGCGCGGGGCGCATCTGACTCAACGATGATCGTCATGGGTCGATCGACGAACACGATGGCAG
>JBBQPW010000237.1:0-2550 GCA_038216845.1 Gaiellales bacterium
GACGTACCTCTGCAACACCCTCGACCTCAAGGTCGAGCCGCAGACGAGCTACCCGTTCTTCCATCTCCAGATGGAAGACGTGTGGGTGTGGGACAAGAACAGGCCGACGCGGATGATCCCGCGGGCCAAGGTCTACACGTCCGGCGACGTGACGGTCGAGGAGCTCCGCGGTGAGGGCGACGAGCCGCGGCTGACGCCCGAGGCGCTCGCAGAGCGCATCGGCGAGCCGCCGCCGGCGGACGACGACTCGGTTTAGTGATCGCTCCGGGAAGAACCACCAGGTGCGTGCCCGGACGTACGTGATCGTCGAGGCGCCTTCCCACCTCGGGTTGGGTGCCAATGGAGTCGAGGCACTTCCCGAGGCGTTGCTGGCGGCGGGCCTCGCGGAGCGGATTGACGCCGAACGCGGCGAGCGTGTGGCCGCACCTGCCTCCGAGCCGGGGATCGATCCCGAGACGGGCGTGCTCAACCCACGCGGTTTGCACGACTACGCGCACCTGCTTGCCGATGCCGTCGGCCGGGTCCTGGAGAGTGGCGGGACTCCGGTCGTGCTCGGCGGCGATTGCAGCATTCTGCTTGGAACGATGCTCGCGCTGAGGCGCCGCGGGCGCTACGGCCTACTGATCCTGGACGGACACGCCGACTTCTATCAGCCGTCGGCCGAGCCCACGGGGGAGGCTGCATCGATGGACCTCGCGCTCGTGACCGGACGTGGTCCCGAGATCATCAACAATCTCGAGGGTCGGCGTCCGCTCGTGCTCGATGAGGACACGGTGGTATTCGGTGTTCGTGACGCCGAGTCCGCCGCGGCCGACGGTAGCCAGCCGCAGGCGCCAACTCTGTATGCGCTCGATCTGCCGACCGTTCGCGACCGAGGCATCGAACGCGCCACGCGTGACGCGCTCGCTCGCCTGGAGCGTGAGGGCGGCCCGGCTGGCTTTTGGGTTCATCTCGATGTCGACGTACTCGATGATGCGATCATGCCCGCGGTCGACTATCGCCTGCCGAAGGGTCTCAGCTGGGATGAGTTGACTGTCGTTCTACGAGCGGCGGTGACCAGCGACCGCTTCGCCGGTTTGCAGGTCACGATTTTCAACCCAACACTCGACCCTGACGGCAGGATCGCGCACACCCTCGTCGACACACTCGTTGAGGCCATTTCCCCCGTAGCATTCGGCGAAAAGCGATTCCGGTACATGAACCACGCTGCTGGGATCGAGAGCTAGGTCGATGCTCCTCGCGGTCGACGTCGGGAACACGCAGACCGTGCTCGGCCTGTGCGAGGGCGAGCGCATCGTCGAGTACTGGCGGCTCGCCACCGAGCGGACACGGACCGGCGACGAGCTCGGCGTCCTGCTCGGCGGTCTGCTCGACGTGGACAGCGTGGACGGGATCTGCCTCGCCTCGACGGTTCCGACGCTCGTGCGCGAGTGGGAGAGGGTTGCGGCTCGCTGGGTCGAGGCTCCGCTCCTTGCTGTCGGTCCCGGAGTGAAGACGGGGATCCAGATCCGCTACGACGACCCGCGCGAGGTAGGCCCGGATCGGATCGTCAACTCGGTGGCGGCAAAGGAGCTCTACGGCGCTCCGTGCATCGTCGTCGACTTCGGCACGTCCACGAACTTCGATGTCGTCTCTCGCGAGGGCGACTACGTGGGCGGGGTGCTGGCGCCGGGGATCGAGGTCTCGATGGATGCCCTGTTCGCGCGCGCCGCGCGGCTCGTGAAGGTCGATTTCGCTGCGCCACCTTCGGTGATCGGGAAGACGACCGTGGGTGGTCTCCAGTCGGGGCTCGTCTACGGTTTTGCGGGGCAGGTAGACGGGATCGTCGGGCGGATCCGCCGCGAGCTCGATGAGCCCGATGCGCCTGCGATCGCGACCGGTGGCCTCGCCGAGCTGATCGCGCCGCACACGGCGACGATCGTGCGCGTCGACCCGTTCCTCACACTCGAGGGGCTACGCCTCGTTTGGGAGTTGAATCGGTGATCGCTCCCGATCGGCTCGCGCTGTTCGCGGTCGCTGCGCTTGCACTCCTCCTCGTTCCCGGGCCGGCTGTGCTCTATGTCGTCACCCGCTCGATCCACCAGGGGCGGCGCGCGGGACTTATCTCGGTCGCGGGCATCCACCTCGGCACGCTCGTCCACATCACCGCTGCGACGGTCGGTCTGTCGGCGCTCCTCGTCTCTTCAGCAACCGCGTTCTCCGTCGTCAAGTACGCGGGTGCCGCGTACCTGATCGGCTTCGGGCTCTGGACGCTCTTCTCGCGAAAGGCCGAAGCCGAGGTCGCTCTCGGTGGCGAGCGGCGGCTTCGCCGTGTCTTCGCCCAAGGCGTTGTTGTGAACGTACTCAACCCGAAGACGGCGCTGTTCTTCCTTGCCTTCTTGCCGCAGTTCGTCGATCCGCACCGCGGCCACGCGGCGCTCCAGATCGCGATCCGGCAGCACGTTCGCGGTGCTCGGGATGATCACCGACTCGCTCTGGGCAATCGCGGCGGGTACTGCCGGAGATGTTCTGCGCCGCTCGCGCCGGTTCTCGCTCGTGCAGCGCTACGTG
>JBBQPW010000238.1:0-2534 GCA_038216845.1 Gaiellales bacterium
GTGAGCGACGGCGCCCGGTTCGTCCGTCCGTCGCTCGATCAGCTACCTCCGGACGATCCCGCCAGACCGTTCGCCGGCGGCGTCGCGCTGCTCGGTCTGAACGAAGGCCTGGACGGCCCGTTTCCGTCGGCGCTCGCCGCAATCGAGGCGGTGCTTCCGGAGCTCCAGCGCTACCCGAACCGCGGCTCCCACGATCTCGTTGCGGTGCTCGCGGCGCGTCATGGTGTGGCGCCGTCACAGGTGCTCGTGGCTGCCGGAGCCGATGCCGTGATCGGTTACGTCTGCCAGACCGTTCTCGAGCCCGGGGACGAGGTCGTGGTTGCCTGGCCCTCGTTTCCGAGCTTCGTCCGTGACTCGCAGAAGCGCGATGCCATGCCGGTCATGGTGCCGTTGTCGAACGACCAGATCGACCTTGCGGCGATGAGAGCCGCGATCACGTCTCGCACCCGGTTGCTCTTCATCGCAAACCCGAACAACCCGACCGGGCTCGCCGTTGGGCGTGACCAGCTGATCGAGTTCGTGCGTGGACTGCCGGAGCACGTCCTGCCGGTAATCGACGAGGCCTACTTCGACTATCTCAACCCCGGTGACAGGCTCGATTCGATCGAGGATCTTGTGTGCGACGGACAGGACGTGCTCGTGCTGCGCACGTTCTCGAAGCTGTACGGCCTCGCCGGGCTACGAGTTGGGTACGGCGTCGGCCCCGCCGCCGTCGTCGCGGCGATGAGGAAGGTCCAGCGCGGCTACGACGTGAACGCCCCGGCGCAGGTGGCAGCGCTTGCGAGCCTCGATGATCCGGCCGAGGTCGAACGGCGGCGTGGTGCCAACGCGGAGGCGATTCGCGCTCTCACCGCGCTGCTGAGGGCGCGAGGGCTCGAGCCGCTCGCGGGGAGCGTGACGAACTTCGTGCTCGTCGAGGTCGGTGTGGACGCGGACGTGCTTGCGGCCACACTCCTGAGCCACGGCGTCGCGGTCCAGTCCGGCGTGCCATTCGGCGCTCCGACTGCGCTGAGGATCGGTGCCGGCTCGCCGGCGGATCTCGAACGTCTCGACGCGGTGCTTGCCGCCGTCCTCTCCACCGCAACGCGCTGATCGAGCCGGAGCGTCCGGTATCCTCCCTCGACGGGCGCTCGGCGCCCGTCGTCGTTATGCGTACAACGCTGAAGAGTCGACTCGGTCGCAATGCCGATAGGTTGGGCGAGGCCAATGGAAATGGGAACGGCGTGTTCCCGCCTGGGCCGCCCACACCCGTCAAGATCTATCGCCAGCCCCAGCCGCCACCGCCTAGTCGACGCGCGCTCGCGCTGAAGATCCTGAGCTGGGCCGGCGTCGTACTCGTGATGTGCGTGGCCGGCGTCGGTGGCGGCTACTACCTCTACGCGCATGAGACGGTCAAAGCCCTGAATGCCAGGTCGGTCGGCGTGAAGAAGGCACGACGGCTACTCCACGTTCCGCAGGCGGGCCAACCTGCGACTGCGATGGTGATCGGCTACGACCATCGCGTCAGCGACGGGAAGGGCGCCCCTTCGCGCTCCGACACGATCATGCTGATCCGCGCCGACCCGCGGTCGCACACCATTTCCCTGCTCTCGTTCCCGCGCGACCTGAACGTCGAGATCCACTGCCCCGGGAGTCGGTTTCGGGCGAAGATCAACGCGGCGTACGCATCTTGCGGTCCCCAGGGAACGCTCGCGACGGTCAAGGCGCTCACCGGTCTCGACATCAACTACCTGATTACCGTCAACTTCCGCGGCTTCATCCAGATCGTCGACAAGCTCGGCGGCGTCTACATCGACGTCGACCGTCGCTACCTCAACACGCACAGCGGCCCAAGCGGGTACGCGACGATCGACCTCCAGCCCGGCTATCAGCTGTTGAGCGGCGGCAAGGCGCTCGACTTCGTCCGCTTCCGGCATACCGACTCCGACCTCTACCGGGTCGCACGGCAGCAGCTGTTCGTGAAGGCGGTCAAGGATCGAGTCGGATCGTCGATCTCGCTCAGCTTCCTCGCGGCGGGGATGCTGAAAGTCGTCAAGGCGATCACGAGCAACACGGAGGTGGCCCAGGGTGGCGGAAAGAGCATCAGCACGAGGACAGTGCTCTCATACGCCTTCTTCGCCTACGGCCTGAAGCCGGGGCACGTCTTCCAATCGAAGATCGAGGGTCTGGAGGGGTCGGCCGACCTGACGGCGACGCAGCAGAGCGTCGACACGGCGGTGCAGGAGCTCATCCACCCGGACGTCCAATCGCCGAATAAGGCGACCGCCGTCGCGCTCGGCGAGAAGCCGAAGGAGAAGGCGCCGCCCGCGAACCAGACCACGGTGACCGTTCTCAACGGGAACGGGGTCCCGGGCTCGGCTGCCACTGCGGGGGCGCTGCTGAGCAAGCGGAGCTATCCGATTCTGACGCCGCCGAGCGGTCTCCTGGGTAACGCGCCCGCCATCGGCGGCACGAAGCCGTTCGGCTTCTTCCGCTCCAAGGTCTATTTCGATCCGAAGCAGCGCGGGGCCCGCTCGGCCGCGCGGCTGGTTTCG
>JBBQPW010000239.1:0-2445 GCA_038216845.1 Gaiellales bacterium
CAGCGAGAACGACGTCCATGATCTCCGTCTCCGAGAGCCCGAGGTCGCGGAGCTGCTGCAGGTCGGAGTCCTCGATCGAGGTCGCGTCGTCGACGACCCTCTCCGCAAGATCCATGACGGCAATGTCGATCTCGTCGAGGCGGGCGACGCGATGGTCGAGGGCGATCTCGCGCACCGGCTCGCCGAACCGCTCCAGCAAGATCGTGCCGTGAGCGAGGCAGCAGTAGCTCGACCGGAGCCGACGAGCGGCGGCGAGCGTCGCCAGCTCGTAGCGACGCAGGTCCATCCCCGCTTTGATCGCACCGCTGAGCTGCCCCCACGCCGCGTAGACCTCGGGCCGTTGCGCGAACGCGCGCTCATAGTTTGTCGTCATGGCAGAACCTCCTCCAGGGCCAGGGGCCAGGGGACAGCGGTCGCAGCGTACAGTCCTCGGCGTGGGCGAACCGCAGCTGATCGACCTTCGCCACCTCGGCCGCGAGCGGGTGATCGCGTCATACCTCGTCGATGCGCCGGACGGGCCTACGCTCTTCGATTGCGGCCCCGCGACGACCGTGGAAACGCTTCGCGAGGGACTCGGCAACCACGACCTCGCGATCGGCGACCTGCGGCATCTGCTCCTCTCCCACATACACTTCGACCACGCCGGAGCGGCAGGCGTGCTCGTCCGGGAGAACCCGAGCCTCAGCGTCCACGTCTCGGCCGTCGGCGCACCGCACCTCGTCGACCCGTCCCGGCTCGAGCGCAGCGCCAGAAGGCTCTACGGCGACACGTTCGACACGCTCTGGGGCGGGCTCGTGCCGATCCCCGAGGCGAACGTTCACATCGTCGCCGAGCGAGTGCTCGACTTCGACTGCTTCCCGAGCCCCGGTCATGCGACGCACCACGTCTGCTATCTGCGAGACGGTCTCCTACTCGCAGGCGACGCTGCGGGCGTCCGCATCGATCCGGCCCGCAGGGTCATCCCGCCGACGCCCCCGCCCGACATCGACATCGAGGCCTGGGACACCACGCTCGACGAGATCGAGCGCCGGCAACCGGACCGTCTCGCGCTCATCCACTTCGGCCTCTTCGACGATGTCGCCCGGCATCTCGCCGAGCTGCGGGAGCGACTGCACAGCGATTCCGAGCTTGTCGGCGGCGGTGCAACGGAGGCCGAATTCGTCGCCGTATCACGCAAGCAGCTCGGCGACGACTCCATGCGCTTCGAGCACGCGGTTCCCGCAGACCAGTGCTACCAGGGCCTCGCGCGCTACTGGGAGCGACGTCGTGCTGCGGAGTAATCTTTCCCGATGCCGCTGATGCCTCTGCCGAGCGAGTGGGAGACCTTCCTCGCACGCGCGAACCCCGCGGTGATGGCGACGATCCGCAAGGACGGATCGCCGCATTCCGTTCCCACCTGGTACGACTGGCGCGGCGGCCGGATCATGCTGAACATGGATCCGAAGCGAATCCGGCTCGAGCACATCCGCCGCGACCCTCGCGTCGCTCTCACCGTCTTCGACAAGCAGGACTGGGAGATCCACCTTTCGCTGCTCGGCCGGATCGTCGAGATCACGGACGACTACACGCTCGAGGACATCGACCGGCTGGCGATGCGCTACACGACTATGCCGTTCGGCCGGCGCGACCACGGACGGATCACCGCGTGGATGCAGCCGGAGCGCTGGCACGGCTGGGGCCCGGACGGCAACCTCGTCCCGCGCTAGACAACTGCGGCGTTACCCTTCGCGGCGCACGACCCGCGCGCCTGACGACTGCCGCAGCGTCTTGATCACGAGCTCGTCGACGTTGACATGCGCCGGACGAGTGAGCGCGAACATGACGCAGTCGGCGACCTCATCCGGCGTGATCGGGTCGATCCCGGCGTAGACCGAGTCGGCCGTCTCGACATCGCCCTTGAAGCGGACAACCGAGAACTCCGTCTCGACGAGGCCGGCATCCACCGTCGTGATCCGGATGGGCCGCCCCAGCATGTCCTCGCGCAGCGCGTAGACGAACCCGCGGACGGCGAACTTCGACGTGACGTACGACGCACCGTTCGGGTACGCCTGGCGCCCCGCGATCGAGCCCATGAAGACGATGTGACCTTCGTCGCGGATGTGCGGCAGGCAGAGGCGGGTCATCCGCATCACGCCGTCGACGTTCGTGTGCAGGACCCGAGCCTCGTCCTCCTCGTTCGACTCCCAAAACGGATAGCGACCGAGCGCGAGCCCCGCGTTGTTGAACAAGATGTCGAGCCCGCCGAGCTGCGCGACAGCTTCGTCGACGAAGGCCGAGCAGCTCTCCGGCTCGGTGACGTCGAGGCTCAGAACGATGTCGGCGTCGACTCGATCGACGCGTCTGGCACCGCCGGCAACACGAACGCCTGCCTCTCGCAGCTGACGCACCGTTGAGGCGCCGATCCCGCTCGACGCACCCGTGACGATCGCCGTCTTCCCCTCGAGT
>JBBQPW010000240.1:0-2436 GCA_038216845.1 Gaiellales bacterium
GCGCGAGCAAGGTTGGGCCGAGGCAGTCGAAGAGCGCGAGGTCGGCCTCAGCGCGATCGCCGCGCCCGTCTGGGGCGCGGGTCGCGAGCTGGCGGCGATCGTCGCGCTCCAGGGTCCGACGAGCCGTTTCGACGAGTCCGCAATGAGCGCCGCGCTACCGCTCCTGCTCGCGAGCGCGCGGACGATCTCGGTCGCCCTCGGTTGGCATAGCGCCCAGGTCGACTCAGGCCAGTAATCGAAGCGCCGCGGCCTCGATCTCGTTCTCGGAGAGCAGGACGAGGTTCGCGGCTGCACCGAGCGGGACGAAGGAGTCCTTGCTCGTCACCCACGCAACACGGCCTCCGAACCCTGCGTCGACCAACGCAGTGACGACACCCTCCGAGACTCCACCGCTCTTGCGTGTCTCGTCCGCCACGAGGACGCGGCCGGTGGCCTCGGCCTCTCGGAGGATGTCATCGGTGGGCAGGGGCACGAGCCAGCGCAAGTCGACGATGCGGGCAAAGATCCCCTGCTCGGCAAGACGGTTCGCGACGCGCAACGACATGCGAAGGCCGTTCGCCCAAGTCACGATCGTGAGGTCGAGTCCGGCGCGGTACGTGCGTGCCGAGCCGATCGGAACATGCGAGCTGCCGGGCGGGGCGAGCCATTCGCCGTCGCCCTCTTCGTAGAGATCGCGTGCGTGGTAGAGGGCGATCGGCTCGAGGAAGACACAAACGCTGCCATCGACCTTGGCCGCGGCGACGCATGTACGCAGCATCGCCCCGACATCTTCGGGCCGACACGGCGACGCGACCACCAAGCCGGGGATGTCGCGCAGTACACCGACGGAATCGTCGTTGTGGAAGTGCCCGCCGAAACCTCGCTGGTAGCCGTAGCCGGCAACCCGCACGACCATCCCGTTCCGGTAGCGCCCCTGCGAGAAGAACTGCAGTGTTGAGGCCTCGCCGCGCAGCTGATCCTCCGCGTTGTGCAGATATGCGAGGTACTGGATCTCCGGGAGCGGCACGAAGCCGGTGACGGCGGCGCCGAGCGCAAGGCCGAGGATCGACGTCTCGTCCAGCAGCGTGTCGAAGACACGCACTGCGCCGAAGCGGGCATGAAGGCCGCGCGTCACGCCGTACACCCCGCCCTTCACGGCCACGTCCTCGCCGAAGAGGAGCGTGTCCGGGTGCTGTTCCAGCACGTCGGTGAGGCCACGGTTGATCGCCTGCGCGAGGGTCAACGGCTCGTCGCTCGTCGCGGAGGCCGAGCCCGCGATGCTCGCAACGACCACCGGCGTCCGTGGAGCGAGAGGTCGCATCACCTCGTCGGCGGTCTCCAGCTGCGGCCGCTGGGTTGCTGCAAGCGCAAGCTCACGAATCCGGTGGCGTGATTCGAGGTACTCGGTCGCGAGCTCCTCGCCTATGGCTTCTCCTGCCGCGACGAGCCAACGCGCGGTAGCCACGATCGGATCGCGTAAGTAGTCCGCGCGGATTGCCTGCGGTGTCCGATACGCGGTCTCCACATCGGCGCCCGCGTGGGAGAGGTAACGAACCGTGCGCAGGTGCAGAACGGCCGGGCGTCGCTCCTCGCGCACCCACGCTGCGAGCTCGCGCGCCGTCCCGAGCACTGCTTGCGGATCGTCCCCCGTCGCCGTCTCGACCCGCAGCTGCGGCCGGGCACGCAACGCCGTCTCCACCCAGCCGGTCGGGGACGGGACGCTGATGCCGAGGCCGTTGTCCTCACACACGAAGAGCGCCGCGAGCGGCAGGCGCTGGTGCGCGCAGTGCGCAGCCGTGTTCAGCGCCGCCTGGGCGACGGCGTGGTTGAGCGACGCGTCGCCGAAGCTGCACACGGTCACGGCGTCGGCCGGCCAACGACTCTGGACGTCAAGCTTCGCCGCGCGATCGACCCCGAACGCGACGCCCACCGCACGCGGCAGATGCGAAGCGATCGTCGACGTCTGCGGGATCACCGCGAGGTCGGCGTGACCGAACACCTTGTGGCGACCGCCGGCGATCGGCTCCTCCGCGGCGGCGGCCATGCCGAGGAGGATGTCGACAACCCCGTCGTGATCGAGCTGGCCGGCGCGCGCAAGGTAGAAGCCGCCGGAGCGGTAGTGCAGGAGCGCCGGGTCGGTCGGCCGCAGGGCCAGCGCGACGGCGGCGTTCGACTCGTGCCCAGCGGAGCCGATCGTGTAGTAGCCGAGCTGCCGCGATTGCAGCCAGCGAGCCGCGTGGTCGCAGAGCCTGCTGTCGACCTGAGCCCGCCAGAGGGCAGCAGCATCGGGCGACCCCTCTCCTTGCTCGGTCGGAGAAAGCGAGCGAAGCGCCCCGAGTAGATGCTGCTCGAGAGGATCGAGGTCGTCGGCCATCGCAGGCTCGACGCTATCGACCCGCGAGGGCGACGGCCACGTGTGGCGCCGCCGCAACGAGTCGCTCGTCATCGGTGACGAGC
>JBBQPW010000241.1:0-2067 GCA_038216845.1 Gaiellales bacterium
CAGCGACCTCGTTCGGAACGGTGATCACGTCCTGCATCCTGCTCAGTGTACGGTCGGGCACACTGGAATCGTGGCCACCGCGCTGACCGTCCTGTACGACGAGGACTGCGGCTTCTGCACTGCCGTCGCGCACCGCCTGGCGAGGCGCAACGGGATCGAGGTGGCGCCGATCGGCAGTGCGACGGGCGATGTGGCACTCGGTGGAATGAGCCGCGACGAGCGGTACGCATCGTTCCACGTCGTCGGCGACGCCGGGCGCGTCTCGTCGGCGGGCGCAGCCCTCACCGAGCTCCTTGCCGTTCTTCCCGCAGGCAGCGTGACGAGCTGGGTCGCGCGGAAGTTCCCGCGCGCGACCGAGGCGGTCTACCGGCAGGCCGCGAGGCGCCGCGAGCTGCTCAGTCGGCTCGTTCGCGTCAAAGCCTGCCGAGCCGAGCGCCCGAACAGCTGAGGCTGCGTACCAGCGGGTTGGGTTGAGTATGTTTGCGCGCGTGACCGTCTTCCGGGCCGCTGTCGCACAAGTGCGGGCGACACCGCGGACGGCCGATGCGCTGGAGAAGGTCGCGCTCGCGGCGGAACAAGCCAAGGTTGAGCGCGCCGAGCTCGTCGTGTTCCCGGAAGCTCTGCTTGGTGGGTATCCGCGCGGCGCGGGATTCGGGGCGGTGATCGGTAATCGGAGCAGGGCTGGCCGGGACGAGTTCCTGGCCTACAGCAGCAACGCAGTCACGATTCCAGGCCCTGAGGTCGACCGACTGGCCGAGATCGCGCGTGAGAACGACCTGCATCTCGTCGTCGGATTGATCGAGCGCGTCGGGACGACGCTCTACTGCGGCGCGGTCACGATCGACGACGCCGGCCGCATAGTCGGTGTCCGGCGCAAGGTAATGCCGACCGGCAGCGAGCGGCTCGTGTGGGCGCAAGGTGACGGCTCGACGCTACGGGTGACTCCGACGAGGCTCGGCACGCTGGCGACTGTCATCTGCTGGGAGAACCTGATGCCCGCCTTGCGGATGAGCTTCTACGCGCAAGGCGTCGAGATCTGGTGCGCTCCGACCGCCGATGCCCGTGACGTGCAGCTCGCGACCATGCGCCACATCGCTGTAGAGGGCCGCTGTTTCGTTCTCGCCGCTAATCACGTTGCTCGGGCGAAGGATCTCTCGCTCGATTTCGATACCGACTACGTCGACCCGGACGCCGTGGTCTGTCGAGGAGGCAGCGTGATCGTCGACCCGTTCGGGAACGTGCTCGCCGGCCCTCTCTACGACGACGAGGGACTGCTCGTGGCGGAGATCGATCTCGACGAGGTCACGCGCGGTCGGTACGACTTCGACGCGGCGGGGCACTACAGCCGCCCCGATCTCTTCACCCTCACCGTCGATACGCAGGTCAGAGCACCGGTCGAGTGGCACACCGGTGGAGGCGTCGTGCCTCGCGAGCAGTAGTGCGTCACGCCTTTCTCGGCTCAGGCGCGATCGGCGGTTTGCTCGCCGCGGCGCTCGCCCGAGCCGGCATACCCACGGTCGTGCTGCTCCGGCCCGAAGCAGTCGCTCGCTACCCCGGCCGCCTCAGCGTGGAGAGTATCGTGCTCGGCAGCTTCGAGGTCGACGTCCCAGCCTCGTCCACGCTCGACGAGGAAACCGCTCACCGTCGCACATCCGGCAGAGCTCTCCCTTCCTGCGCGTCGAGCTGGCTGGAGCCGAGGGCGCTGCCGCCGATCTACGCACAGCGGCGATCGAATGCCGCATCCGGGATGACGAGCTCTCGTTGCTCTGGGAGAAGCTCGCGTTCCTGGCGCCGATCGCACTTGCGACCACAGCCCTGGACGCTCCTCTCGGATCGGTCCGCGACGACCACCGTTATCGAGGCTGCCAGCAGGAAGCACTCGCGGTCGCGCGCACAGAAGGAGCACACATCGACGAAGACGCGCTGCTCGCCCTGGCGGCAGGCGCGCCTCACGACATGCGCAGCTCGATGCAGAAGGACGTCGACGGTGGTCGACAACCCGAGCTGGACGCGATTGCGGGACCGATAAAGCGCGGAGGCAAGCGGCATGGGATTCCCACGCCGAAC
>JBBQPW010000242.1:0-1993 GCA_038216845.1 Gaiellales bacterium
CCCACCGAGCGTATCCAGCACGGTCTCGCAGACGGTCTCCTCCGTCGCGCCGAAGAGCGCCTGGTACTGCTCGTTCGGCATCTCGTCGATCCGCCGGCGCAGCAGATCGCCACCATCGCGGGCGAACGCGGCGCGGAGCCGACGGCCGTACTTCAGCTCGATCACCTGCCAACCGACCGCTCGAAAGTGCTGCTCCAACTCCTGCGCCTTGATGCCTGGAACGACCCTGTCGAGCGACTGCCGATTGAGATCGACGAGCCAGAGGGCATTCCCGAGCCCGCGGGTCAGCGGCTCCGCGAGCGCTTCCCAGACGCTCCCCTCGTCCAGCTCGGCATCGCCGAGGAGCGAGATGAAGCGGCCTCCAGTCGGCCGCCCGCCGTGCGACGAGACATACCGATCGGCGAGGGCGCCGAAGAGCGGCGCGGCAGAGCCGAGGCCGACCGATCCGGTCGAGTAGTCCACCGGGTAGGGATCCTTCGTCCGGCTCGGGTAGCTCTGCAGACCACCGAAATCGCGGAGACGCGTCAGGTACGAGCCGTCGAGCCGGCCGAGTAGATACTCGATCGCGTGCAGGACGGGCGACGCATGCGGCTTCACCGACACGCGATCCTCGGCCCGCAGGTCGGCGAAGTAGAGCGCCGTCATCAGGCTAACCATCGACGCCGACGAGGCCTGGTGGCCTCCGACCTTGAGCGCGTCCTGCTTCGGGCGCTCGCGGTTCGCGTAGTCGACGATGCGAACGGCCAGCCAGAGAACGCGACGCTCGATGGCTGCAAGCGTTTCGAGTAGAGCCTGGTCTGTGCCTGAGCTGGGGGCCGCGATCTCGATGCCTGAGCCAACCATCTAGCCTGCTCGGATCGCGAGCTCGTTCTCGAGGTCGAAGAACTGCAGGGCTCTGGTCTCGACGACCATGTCGACGAGGTCGTCCGGGCCTACGGCGGAGTCCGCCGGGAACCGCGCGACAACGACTGCCCGATGGTCGCGGGCGGCGAGCTCGATGTCCACGAGCGCCGCCGGATCGACATCCGCCGCAACCTCGCGCACCTCCTCGGACACCACCGGATCGGCATCGACGCCGACGTGGACGAGCACCTCCGAGCCGAGCACCTCGGTCGTCACGATGCGCCCCTTCAATACCGGCACCTCTCCGTCGCTCAGACCGCGGGGCCGCTCGGTGAGGTGCTCGGGGCGGATTCCGACTCCGACCGCGCGACCCACGTAGCCCGCGAGAGCGGGGCGTTTGGCCACCGTGTCCTCAGGCAGTCGCAGCAGCTGGTCGCCGACCCTGCACCCGAGCCCGCCGCCGGCCGGTTCCAAACGCGCCTCGAGGAGGTTCATCGCAGGGCTGCCGATGAAGCTCGCGACGAACAGGTTGACCGGGTCGACGTAGAGCTCACGTGGCGCAGCGACCTGTTGCAGCTCGCCCTTGCGCATCACCGCGACACGCGTGCCCATCGTCATCGCCTCGATCTGGTCGTGGGTGACGTAGAGCGTCGTCGCGTTCACCTCCCGCTGGATGCGGGCGATCTCGGCCCGCATCTGCACGCGGAGCTTGGCGTCGAGGTTCGAGAGCGGCTCGTCCATCAGGAACGCGCTCGGGCGGCGCACGATCGCGCGTCCCATCGCTACCCGTTGCCGTTGCCCCCCGGAGAGCACGGCGGGCTTGCGGTGCAGGAGGTCGGAGAGACCAAGTACCTGGGCCATCTGCTCGACCTGCACGCGGATCTCCGCCCGCGGCATCTTGCGGAGCTTCAAGCCGAACGCGATGTTCTCGAAGACCGTCATGTTCGGGTAGAGCGCGTAGTTCTGGAAGACCATCGCAATGTCGCGGTGCCGCGGCTCGAGATCGTTCACGACGCGGTCGCCGATCCGCACCGTTCCGGCCGAGATCCCCTCGAGCCCGGCAACCATGCGCAGCGCGGTCGTCTTGCCACAGCCGGACGGGCCGACGAGCACCATGAACTCCCCGTCGCCGATCTCCAGATCGAGCGCC
>JBBQPW010000243.1:0-1937 GCA_038216845.1 Gaiellales bacterium
CGGCGGAGGTCGCGGTCATGGGGCCGGAGGGCGCGGTCAACATCGTGTTCCGGCACGAGCTCGAGGAGACGGCCGATCCCGAAGGTCGTCGAGCGGAGCTGATCGCGGACTACAAGGAGCGCTTCGCGAACCCGTACACGGCAGCAGAGCGAGGATATGTCGACGAGGTGATCGAGCCGAGGCGCACGCGGCCCGTGCTGATCTCGGCGCTCGAGCTGACGCTGACGAAGCGCGTCGAGACACCGCGGCGGAAGCACGGGAACATCCCGCTCTGAGGAGCGGTGCTACGTCCGGCGTTCCACGGACGGCTCTTTCAACTCCACGACGATCGCACGGATTGCGCGGTCGCCGACGTTCTCGAGCGTGTGCGGAGGAATCGGTTCCGACCACAGCACGAGCGGCCTGTCCGCTGGAAGCTCAACTGCGCGCGAGTCGACCAGAACCTCCCCTTCGGCGTTGCGGCGCACGAAGTCGACCAGGTCGATGAGGTACTGGACTCCTGGCCTGCGATGGATGTGGAGTGGAACTGTGTCGCCCGGCTCGACGCGGGCGTCGAGAACTCTGACCCGAGCGTTCTCGAAGAGCACGGCATGATGCTCGGGTGCCGCGACGACGGCGTCGAGCGGATCCGGCTGGAGGTCGGTCATTGACGCCATCTACGTGACCGGGGTGAACTCGATCTCGGCCGATTCGCACACTTGCTCGTAGCCGATCCGGCGGTAGATCGCGTTCGAGGTCGGGTTCGCGAGATCGGTGTAGAGGAAGCAGAAACGGTTTCCGGCGGCGAGACACTCTCTCGAGAGGGCAGCCACAAGGGCCGACGCATACCCGCGGCCTCTCCGCTCCGGCGGCGTGTAGACCGGTCCGATCCGAATGCCGTTCGGCGTCCGGCCGCCGTAGCCGGCGAGCGACACTGTGCCGTCGTCCTCCCAGAGAAGGAAGCCGGCATGTGGATCGCCGAGCCGGTAGTCGACCGCTCGCCTGATCTCGCCGAGGTCGGGGTTGGTTTCGTGGACGGCTTCGATGACGAATGCCCGCCACCAGTTGAGGAGGAGTGGCCGGTCGTCCCGGGTCGCGCGCCGTGGGTGGCCGCTGGGCTCCGGTACCGGGACGACCGCCGAGAGTGAATAGATGCCCTGCTCGACCTTCACCTGGTGCGCGATGCCGGTCTTCGCCGTCCAGACACCCGCGAACGCATCGACCTCGGGCCGTGCGCCGACCACGCCGGGCAGGTCGTCTTCGATGGCGCCGACGAGCGTCGCGAGCGCCTCGGTGGATGCGGGCTGCGCGAGAACGAGGCCGCGCGGCGGCGTCCTCAGCGCTGCTCCGACGACGTCGCCGTCGCTCTCGACAAGCCAGAGTCGATGGTCGGTGTAGAGCGAGGGATGCTCGGCCAGGGTGGAGGCAAGCCCGAGGATCAGGTTGTGCCGCGCTTCGTCGGCCGTCAGCAGAGGTTCGGCGATTTCGAGAAACGCGGCTGGGTGCTCGACGAGGCGGACGTCCATCTGTCGATCGTAAGCCCCGCCGCCCATCCGCTCTAGAGTGATGGTGTGGAACTGAGGTTGGTCCCAGAGCCGGACGAGCAGACCGAGCGGGCTTTTTCGGTTGCGTTGGCTCGGTTTTCCGTCGCGGCCGGGCCGGCGCAGGAGGCGTACGCGAGTCGCTGGCGCCTTGCCGGGCTCGAGGAGGGCGCGACCTCCGGTCGAGCCGACGGAGGCGAGGCTGCGGGCGGCTCCTACAGGCGCTCGTCGCGCAGCAAGCGTGGCGTGAGACGGGCGTAGTCGATTGCGGACACCCACGTCAGCGCGACTGCGACGAGCATCGCCCACCAGGCCGCGTTCCTGCCCCAGGCGCCGGCAGCGGCCAGGCCCCCAATCCCGACCGCGACAGCCTGGGACCAGGTCTTGAGCTTCCCGAGGTCGCGGGCTGCGATCACG
>JBBQPW010000244.1:0-1853 GCA_038216845.1 Gaiellales bacterium
GCGTACTGGCCGGGCTTCCCGTACGCGCAACTCGCGGGGCTCTATGACGTGTTTCTGCCGATGACGTACTTCACCGGCACCGTGAAGGGGTCGGATGCGGTCTACGGCTACCTCGCGCGATCGCTCGCGATCCTCCGAACCAAGACCCAGAACCCTGACCTGCCGATCCACCTCATCGCCGGCGTCGCCGATCGAGCCACCCTCGCTGAGGTGCAGTCGTTCGCCCAGCTCGTCTCCGACGACACGCAGATCGGCGGCTGGAGCCTCTACGACTTCCTCACCACGAGCGAAGCCGAGTGGCACGTGCTCGCCGGCCTCGACTCATCCCGCTAGTCGCCGAAATCGTCGACAAGGACGTGGATGCGTGACACCTCGCGGAAGCCGAGCCGGCCGAGGATCGGGCGCGACATGGCGCCCGCATGCGTGACGAGCTCGGGCGTCCCGGCTGCGACTGCGTCATTCCAGCGCGCGCGAACGAGCGCACGGTAGGCGCCTCGACCGCGTGCGTCCGGGCGTGTTGCACCGCCGAAGAGCAGCGTCCCGTGGTCGGTGAACGACGCCACTCCACTCGCGACGGGCTCGTCGTCCAGGAAAGCAAGGTAGGTCGCCTGCCCGGTGCCTTCGCGTTCGAAGTCGGCGGCTACCCGGCTGAGTCGCTCCGCGAGCGCTGCCGGCGGTGCGCCGAACGCGTCGAAGGCGATTCGGATCGCAGCCGCGTACTCGTCGACAGTTTCGACGCGCCGGGCTGCGATCCCCGGAATGTCGTCGGTGGGCGGGTCGGACAGCACCATGCCGATCTGGAGCGGATCCGCGTCCGGGACGCAACCGAGCTCGAGGAGGAGATCGACGAGGTTGTCGGGCGTCGCCGAGTCGGCGACCTCCCAGGTGCAAGACGTGCGACCGCGGCCGATGAGCAGCGCGCGAATCTCCTTCACGGTGTTCTTGGCTGTGCCTTGTTCGAGCCTGAGGCGCTGCACTACACACCAGTGCGGATCGTCGCTGCCGGTGCCAAGCCAGATCACGTACCGGGAGTCGATGATTCGCTCGTTCCCCGGCCCGAGCGGGGTGTAGGTGTTCGCGTTCTCGGCGAGCTCTCGGATCACGACCAGGCCTCGCGCAGTCGGTCGCGTGTCTCGAGGAGATGCTCCGGGATCACCTTGATGTCGGCGAGCACGGGCATGAAGTTCGTGTCGCCGGTCCAGCGTGGAACGATGTGTTCGTGGAGATGGGCGGCGATGCTGCCGCCCGCGATCTCGCCGAGGTTCCAGCCGATGTTGAACGCCTCGGGCCCGTAGACGACGCGGAGGGCATCGAGCGCGCGAACCGTCAGCTCGTGGATCTCGGCCGCTTCCGCCTCTGTCAGTTCTCCCAGCTCGCCGACGTGGCGGGCGGGCGCGACCATCAGATGCCCGGACGCGTACGGGAATTTGTTCAGCAGCGCGAACGCGCCGTCTCGGCGAGCGACGACGAGCGAAGCGTCGTTCGAGATCTCGCCTGCAGCTTCGGTGCAGAACACGCAGCCGGCCTGCTCGGAGGCGTGCTCGATGTAGTCGAGGCGCCATGGCGCCCACAGCGGTCGCGTCACGCGACGTCTTCTACCATCGTCACGCCGACCCGGTGACGGAACCGAGCCCGGGATCGAGGCGCGCCCCTGGGCAAACGCCCCAGAGCCCGCGCCGTGCTGCCCGAGCTCGGTTCGCGGCCCGCAGTAGCTCGGCGGCGTGGCGGCCGCGGTCGTTGTGGAAGAAGTACGGCTCGGCGGCTCCTTCCGCGACGAGCGTCAAGCCGACGTCCGCGCCTCCGACCACGACGTACCGCAGGAGCCTCCCGTACCTGTCGACCGCGTCGAGCAC